>CAMDIP010000027.1 GCA_945899335.1 Bordetella parapertussis | reverse complement strand
GTGCCATAGAAGCGTCGTCCATAGGTTTGAATGAGCATCGATTGGATGGGACGAAACTGAAGATCGCTATCTTCACCAATTTCACACAAGACCATTTGGATTACCACGGCAATATGGCTGCCTATTGGCAAGCAAAGTCAAAGTTGTTCGCGTGGCCAAATTTGCATGCAGCAATCATCAACATTGACGATGCCTATGGCCATGCACTGGCTACTCAACTGCAAGCCGAGCAAGGACAAACGCTGACAGAGGTTTGGACCATCTCAATGCGTTCAGGTGCAAGACTACGAGCTCAGTTCGTGCAAATCGGTGATTACGGTTTGGAATTTGAAGTGGTGGAAGGCGACGAAGTTCACCCCATGAAAACCGATCTGGTGGGTGAATTTAATGTGCTCAACCTGCTGGGAGTTTTGGCCGCAATGCGTGCACTCGGGGTAGAACTTTCACAAGCAATCAAGGCGTGCCAGCAATTGCCATCGGTACCAGGTCGAATGCAAAGTTTGGGTGGCTCACAAAAGCCATGTGTCGTCATTGACTATGCGCATACCCCCGATGCCTTGATGCAGGCACTCAAAGCCTTGAGGCCCATGACAAGTGCGCGTGAGGGGCAGTTGCATTGCATCTTTGGCTGCGGTGGCGACCGCGATCCAAGCAAGCGAGCGCCCATGGCAAAAGCGGCAGAGGACGGTGCAGACGTGATTGTTTTGACCAGTGATAACCCTCGCAGCGAACAACCGCAACACATCATTGCGCACATGGTGGATGGATTGTCCGATCTCTCAAAGGCAATCATTTGCATTGACCGAGCAGAGGCTATTGCCCAAACCATTGAAAAAGCCAAGCCCCAAGATGTCATCCTCATCGCAGGCAAAGGGCATGAAGATTACCAAGAAATGAAGGGTGTGAAAATTCCATTTTCAGATGAAAAACAAGCATTGGCGGCATTAAGTCTGTGGGGCCGTGCATGACGCAAGACCTGCATGTTTCACTTGGGCAACTCCACGCTTGGCTGCCCCACAGCCGCTTGGTTGGCGACCCAAGCCTGCTGGTATCGCGCATACACACCGACAGTCGTAACCTAGTCAAGGGCGATCTGTTTGTCGCCTTAAAGGGCGATCGATTTGATGGGCACGACTATTTAGCCCAACTCCCTGACCAAGGTATCGGTGTTGCCATTGCAACCCACGGTTTGAAAGAAGCTGGCTTGATGGGCCTAGAGGTGGTCGACACATTGCAAGCATTGGGACAGTTGTCGCATGCTTGGCGGTCTCAGTTTTCAATCCCCTTGATTGCTGTGACAGGGAGTAATGGCAAGACCACCGTCACACAGATGGTTGCCAGCATATTGCGTGCATGGCAGGGCGAGGATGCATTGGCAACCCACGGAAACTTCAATAATGCCATTGGTTTGCCTCTCACTTTGTTGCGACTGCAGGCTCACCACCGCAGCGCTGTGGTCGAGTTGGGAATGAACCACGCAGGGGAAATTGCTGAACTCGCAAGCTTGGCTGCGCCTAATGTGGCTTTGGTGAATAACGCGCAACGTGAACACCAAGAGTTCCTGCACAGCGTGCAAGCTGTTGCTGCTGAAAATGGAGAAGTGATTGCCGCATTGCCGTCCAATGGCATCGCGGTGTTCCCCACCGATGATCCTCACGCCGATGTGTGGCGACAACTGGCTGCCCATAAACAGATGATGTGTTTTGGAAGCACGAAAGAGTCAGACATTCATTTGGTCAATGGTGAATGGTCTAAGCAACAGTGGCAACTCAGCGTGCAAACCCCTAAGGGGCGAATGAACACCAGCTTGTCTGTTGCTGGTGAGCACAATGTGCATAACGCTTTGGCCGCCATCGCCTGTGCAGTTGCCGCAAATGTCCCATTGCCTTGTATAGAACAAGGTATAGCTGCATTTGAACCTGTGAATGGCAGATCGCGATCGCTGTTTCTCAAATGGGCAGATCGGCAACTGGTGTTGATCGATGACAGCTACAACGCCAACCCCGACTCTGTACGAGCCGCTATCAATATTTTGGCTCAGTCACCGCAACCCCGTTTATTGGTGTTGGGTGACATGGGGGAAGTGGGAACACAAGGGGCAGAATTTCATGCTGAGGTTGGACGCTATGCACAAGCCAGTGGCATTGAATATCTCATCACCTTAGGTGAACTCAGTCGCGATTCCGCCAAAGTATTTTCAAATTCAAAGCATTGCCAATCTATTGATGAGGTGTATGCACAGGTACAAGCCAGATTACCCTTGGTGGCAACAGTGCTGGTCAAAGGGTCTCGGTTCATGCGAATGGAGCGTGTGGTGCAAACCATTCAGTCTTGGGTAAACGCCCAATCAACAACTTCTGAAACCACGGAGGTTCCATGTTCTTGAGCTTGGCCCAGTGGTTACAAGCCATATCGCCCGATTATGGTTATTTGCGAGTATTTCAATACCTGACTTTCAGAGCGGTGATGGCTGCAATGACTGCGCTCATGATCGGATTGATTGCTGGCCCCTTTGTGATTCGTAAATTGACACAACTGAAAATGGGACAACCCATCAGAGGTTACGGTGTTGAAGCGCATCTTGTGAAATCTGGCACCCCCACCATGGGAGGCGTGCTGATATTGCTGACCATTGCGTTGGCGACTTTACTGTGGGTAGATTTATCCAACCGATTTGTATGGATTGTTCTGTTGGTTACCTTGGGATTTGGTGCCATAGGTTGGGTAGATGATTGGCGCAAAGTGGTGCGTAAAGACCCAGAGGGAATGCCCTCAGGAGAAAAATACCTTTGGCAGTCAATCATTGGCTTGCTGGCAGCGCTTTACTTGGTATTCAGCATTTCCGAGGTCAGCAACCTGCGCGTGATGGAGCTTTTTTACAGTTGGGTGCGCTCAGGCTTTGATGTCAACTTGCCGCCCAAAGCAGGTTTGCTATTGCCCTTCTTTAAAGAAATCAGTTACCCATTGGGCGTACTTGGTTTTGTGGGCTTGACCTATGTGGTGATCGTAGGCTCTAGCAATGCCGTCAACTTGACCGATGGTCTAGACGGTTTGGCAATCATGCCAGTGGTGATGGTGGGTTCAGCGCTAGGCGTATTTGCCTATGTCACAGGTTCTGCTGTGTATTCACGTTACTTGTTTTTCCCCCATATTCCTGGTGCAGGTGAGTTATTGGTATTTTGCGCAGCCATGGCCGGTGCAGGTTTGGCCTTTTTGTGGTTCAACACGCACCCTGCACAAGTCTTCATGGGAGACGTGGGCGCTTTGGGTTTAGGCGCAGCTTTGGGAACCATTGCGGTGATCGTCAGGCAAGAGATTGTGCTTGCCATCATGGGCGGTATTTTTGTGGCGGAAGCTGTCTCAGTGATGCTTCAGGTCAGCTATTTCAAATACACCAAGCGCAAATATGGTGAGGGCAGACGGATATTGAAAATGGCACCTTTGCACCACCATTTCGAAAAATCGGGATGGAAAGAAACGCAGGTTGTAGTTCGATTTTGGATCATCACCATGCTGTTGTGTTTGGTGGGTCTTTCTACATTGAAGTTGCGTTGACCATGAAGATGCTGGCAGACCTGCATATATTGGTTTTAGGCTTGGGTACCTCAGGCTTGGCCATGGTTCGTTGGTGCGTGCTGCAAGGAGCCAAGGTCACTGTGGTCGATACCCGTGAACAACCGCCATGTTTGGCGACCATGCGATCAGACAACACAGAGATCACATTCATCCACGGGTCTTTTGATGCAGCCTTGCTAGATGATTCTTCTATCAAAGGTGTTTTCAAAAGCCCAGGCTTGTCACCCGCACAAGTCGAATCTGTGTGGACTGCCACCCAACAAAAAGGACTTTGGCACGGAACGGAATTAAGCCTGTTTGCACATGCCATGGACTGTTTGGCCAATGAACAGGGATACCAACCGCATGTGTTGGCCATCACGGGAACCAACGGCAAAACAACTGTCACAACCCTAACTTCACGCTTGCTCAAGCGTGCAGGAGTGACTGTTGCCATGGCTGGAAACATTGGTCCAACCTTGTTGGATACTTTGCGTGAAAACTTGGCGAATTTGCCCCAAGCATGGGTGCTGGAGTTATCAAGTTTTCAGCTTGATGGCGAGGCGCAATTTGAGCCTACAGCCGCGTGTGTGTTGAACCTCACACAAGACCATCTGGATTGGCACGCGGATATGCAAAGTTACGGCGCTGCCAAGTCGCGAATTTATGGACATCGAGCCATTGCTGTAGTGCCGCGCCATGATGAAACAGTTGCCGCCTTGTTGCCCAAGGACGTGGCCAAAAAGAAAGCTGACAAGCGCCATGTGATTTCCTTTGGTGCTGACATACCCATACAAGCAGGTGACTACGGCCTAGAACTTGTCAATGGCATGACGTGGCTGGTGCGTGCAACTGCGCCCGAGACAGAGGGGAAGAAAACGATAGAGGAAGACATTCATCTGCAGCGACTTATGCCTGCTGATGCATTGCGTATTCGGGGGCAACACAATGCCATCAACAGTTTGGCCGCTCTCGCGCTGGCAAGCACCTGTGGCGCTGGGTTGGCGGCTATGTTGTATGCACTTCGGGAATACATGGGCGAGCCGCATCGATTGCAAACAGTTGGTGTCATCAACAATATTGAATACATTGATGACAGCAAGGGCACCAATGTTGGCGCCACTGTTGCAGCCATGAACAGTTTAGGCAAGCATAAAAATATCGTTGCCATCTTAGGTGGTGATGCTAAAGGCCAAGACTTTAGACCATTGCTTGAGCCGCTGGGGAAATTTGCACGAGCTGTTGTTTTGTTGGGCAAGGACGCACCACATATTCAGCAAGTCTTGGCTGGGGCCGAGTTCCCTGTGCTGCAAGCCACCGACATGGCCAGCGCGGTTGCCAAAGCAAGCGCACAAGCACTTGCTGCCGATACGGTTTTGTTATCGCCAGCTTGTTCAAGCCTAGACATGTACAAAAACTATGAAGAGCGTGGACAAATTTTTTCTGAATGTGTGAATGGATTGGTTTTTGAAGAGGGGCACGCATGAGTGATAGCGCGCTCTTAAACTGGACAGACCGCATCGGGCGCTGGTTTGGCAGTACGCCAAAAGAAGGACCTGACGCATTGCCAGTGCGTGTGCATGGTCGTGAATATGGACGTACACGTGCTGCGCCTGCAGGCATCAAAGCATTCGATCAGAACTTGGTTTGGGCAATAGCCGGCTTATTGATATGGGGCTTGGTGATGGTCTATTCCGCATCAATTGCACTCAACGACGGGCCTCGCTCAACAGGTTTTTCTCAAGTTCAGTATCTTGTGCGGCATTCGGCTGCGTTGGGTGTTGGATTCATTGCAGCCTTGCTGGTATTTCAAATTTCTATGGACACTTGGGAGAAGACTGCTCCGTGGGTATTCATTGTGTCAATTGTGCTGTTGATCGTGGTGTTGCTGCCCTTTATGGGGAAAAGTATCAACGGTGCAAGACGTTGGATCAGTCTTGGGATTTTCAATTTCCAACCTTCGGAATTGGCGAAATTTGGGACACTTTTGTATGCGGCCAATTACATGGTGCGCAAAATGGATGTCAAAGAAAAATTCTTTGCAGCAGTCACACCTATGGGTGTGGCGATCGCCATTGTGGGCTCACTCTTGCTGGCAGAACCAGATATGGGCGCATTTTTGGTGATTGCAGTGATCGCTATGGGCATATTGTTTTTGGGTGGTGTCAATGCGCGAATGTTCACATTGATTGCACTGGTCTTGCTCATTGCATTTGGTCTCATCATTGGCTTGTCTGAATGGAGGCGTGAACGTATTTTTGCCTACCTAGACCCTTGGAGTGCCAAGTACGCGCTTGGAAAAGGCTATCAACTGTCACACTCGCTGATAGCTTTTGGCCGAGGAGAAATCTTCGGGGTTGGTTTAGGTGGTAGCGTGGAAAAGCTTCACTGGTTACCAGAAGCCCACACCGACTTTTTGCTCGCGGTGATTGGCGAAGAATTCGGACTTATCGGTGTGGTGACCTTGATTGGTGTGTTCATGTGGATGACGCGTCGCATCATGTTCATAGGACGTCAAGCCATTGCCATGGACCGCGTGTTTGCGGGTTTGGTGGCACAGGGCGTGGGCATCTGGATCGGTTTTCAAGCCTTTATCAATATGGGCGTGAATTTAGGCGCCTTGCCAACCAAAGGCTTGACTTTGCCATTGATGAGTTACGGGGGTTCGGCCATATTGCTCAACCTCATCGCATTAACTGTTGTGCTGCGTGTAGATTATGAAAACCGACTTCTGATGCATGGAGGTCGTGTATGAGTACACCCACTGCATTGGTCATGGCTGGTGGTACAGGCGGCCATATCTTCCCGGGCTTGGCTATTGCTGAAGTTTTACGTGGACAAGGTTGGCAGGTGCATTGGATGGGTGCACCGCATCCCAGCATGGAGTCCCAACTGATTCCGCCCAAAGGCTTTAACTTCGAAGCGGTACGTTTTGGCGGTTTACGAGGCAAAGGAAAACTCACCCTATTGCTGCTGCCATGGCGGCTGTTGCAGGCAATGATGCAAAGCTTGAAATTAATCAGGCGAATAAAGCCTGATGTTTTGGTGGGTCTTGGGGGTTACATCACATTCCCAGGTGGTTTGATGGGTGTGGCGAGCGGTCGACCTTTGATATTGCATGAGCAAAATGCAATTGCTGGAATGGCCAATCAATGGCTTGGCAAAATTTCCCATCGAATCTTTAGCAGTTTCCCCAACGCTTTACCCAAAGGCGAGTGGGTGGGTAACCCACTGCGTGCAGAATTTTTAAATCATCCTGAGCCAGCTAGAAGGTATGCAGGAAGAACAGGTCCATTGCGGGTGGTAGTGATGGGCGGAAGTTTGGGAGCGCAAGCCATCAATACAGTCCTTCCACAGGCACTGGCGCTGATACCCGTTCAAGATCGACCCAGCGTGTTGCACCAAGGTGGTGAAAAACACTTAAATGACTTAGCTATGGCTTATAAACAAGCCGGAGTTGAAGCTGAACTCACTGCATTCATTGATAACCCAGCACAAGCCATGGCACAAGCCGATCTGGTGATATGTCGTTCAGGGGCCAGTACGGTCAGTGAAATTGCAGCCATAGGGGTTGCGGCAGTCATGGTGCCGTTTCCCTTTGCTGTCGATGACCACCAAACCATGAATGCCCAATTCTTATCTGACCAAGGGGCAGGGTGGCTGATTGCACAACATGAGTTGTCAGCGCAATTGCTGGCCAATCAGCTGCAAAACTTGACCCGCGATTTGCTGTTGCAAGCAGCAGAAAAAGCCTATGGTTTGAGAAAAACCGATGCGGCAGAAAAAATTGCGCAGGCATGCCGAGAGGTTCTGGCATGAAACACGCTATCAGTCATGTGCATTTTGTGGGTGTTGGTGGTGCAGGCATGAGTGGCATTGCAGAAATATTGCACAACCTCGGATACAAAGTTTCTGGTTCTGATTTGTCAGACGGACCGGTATTGCAAAGACTTTCTGCACTTGGCATTCAAACCCAAGTAGGGCATGACGCACTTAACATAGCCGGGGCTGATGCAGTGGTGACCTCGACTGCTGTTCAAGCAGACAACCCAGAGGTCATGGCAGCACACCAAAAACTGATCCCCGTGGTCCCTAGGGCCGTCATGCTCGCAGAATTGATGCGACTCAAGCAAGGCATAGCCATAGCGGGAACCCATGGAAAAACCACCACCACCAGTTTGGTGGCCAGTGTGCTGGCGCAAGCAGGTCTAGACCCTACCTTTGTCATCGGGGGGCGCCTTATCAGTGCAGGTGCTAACGCCAAATTAGGGGCGGGGGACTACATTGTGGTCGAGGCAGATGAGTCAGATGCCTCGTTCCTGAAACTGAGTCCCATCATGTCTGTGGTGACGAATATCGATGCAGACCATATGGAAACCTATGGACACGATTTCAATCAATTGAAATCAGCCTTCATCGAATTTCTGCACCGAATGCCGTTTTATGGTGCAGCGGTTTTGTGTATTGATGATCCTGTTGTCAATAGTCTTTTGTCTCAAGTTTCAAGACCCATTACATCCTACGGATTGTCAGAAAAAGCCCAAGTACGAGCCATTAATGTTCGTGCTGAAGGAGCGTGCATGCATTTCACTGTCATGCGCAGCAATGGCGTGACATTGCCTAATATGGACATTGTCTTGAACTTGCCGGGGACACACAATGTGCTCAACGCATTGGCTGCCATCGCGATTGCGGTTGAGTTGAATGTCCCTGATGAAGCAGTTGTTAAAGCATTGGCAAACTTTGGTGGTGTCGGGCGCAGGTTTCAACGGCATGGAGAAATGGCTGCCAAAGCGGGTGGTCATTTCACGTTGATTGAAGACTATGGACATCACCCAGTTGAATTAGAAGTAACTATTGCAGCAGCGCGTGGAGCTTTCCCAGGACGTCGCTTGGTATTGGCGTTTCAGCCACACCGTTTCAGCAGAACGCGGGACTGCTTTGAGGACTTTGTAGCTGTACTTCAGAAAGTCGATGTACTTTGGCTGACTGAAGTTTATTCGGCAGGAGAAGCACCGATTGCAGCGGTTGATGGACGTTCACTGGCGCATGCCGTTCGTGTCGCAGGACAACAGCAACTGGTATTCGCCCAAGACTTAAAGGTTCTTGCCGATATGGTGGTTAACACCGCCTGCGATGGCGATGTGGTGATGTGCATGGGCGCAGGTTCGATTGGTTCAGTGCCAGCCATGGTTGTGGCGCAGTGTTCCGAGTGGACGACGTTGAAAGTGGTGAGCGCATGAGCAGCTTTGACGTGGCGAAAAGCAAAGTTGCTGTGTTAATGGGTGGGCGCTCCGCTGAGAGAGAAATTTCGCTGTTGTCAGGTCATGGCGTCCTGAAAGCATTGCAATCACTGGGTGTCAATGCCACAGCTTTTGACCCTGCACAGCTCGCATTGGAACAATTGAAAGCAGAAAAGTACACCCATGCCTTTATTGCGCTGCACGGCCGACATGGCGAGGATGGAACAGTGCAAGGTGCTTTGGAATTGATGGGAATTCCCTATACAGGCTCAGGTGTGATGGCTTCTGCCATCGCCATGGACAAACAAATGACCAAGCGCCTTTGGCGGGCCGAGCATTTGTCCACGCCCGCTTCCATTTGGTTGCCACCCAATGAACAAACACCTGCAAATACTGGAGTGATCATCAAGGAACTGGGCTTGCCACTGATTGTCAAACCACCGCACGAAGGTTCTTCTATCGGTGTCACCAAAGTCACCCATGAAGGGCAACTTGCCAAAGCCATTGCGTTGGCGATAAGCCTAGACCCTGACTTGTTGTGTGAGATGTTCATTGAAGGTGAGGAGGTTACTTGCCCAGTTATAGGCCAAGGTGGAAATGCCAAAGCCTTGCCTGTGGTGAAAATTGTCGCTCCCGAAGGTGCATATGACTATCAAAACAAATATTTCACAGATGAAGTCAGCTATCTTTGTCCAAGTGGCTTAGCCGCTGAAGAGGAAATAGCAATTCAAGCTTTGAGTGTGGCTGCCTACCAGGCATTGGGTTGTCGTGGTTGGGGTCGAGCGGACATCATGATTCGCGCCATTGATCGACAGCCATTTCTGCTTGAAATGAACACCAGTCCAGGTATGACCAGCCACTCGCTGGTACCTATGTCCGCACTGGCTGCAGGTATTTCATACCCAAAGCTTTGCTTGCAGATTTTGGCCAGTGCATGTTTAGATACACAAAAAGGGGTGGCCACGCAATGAAAGAACGCGATGCCATGCGTATGAGCGACGAGACCCCAATTGCTTTGGATATTCGATTGATGAATATCACAAGTGTCTTGCTCATGATGGTCTTTGGTTTGGTTCTGGTGAGTGCATTGCTGTGGTGGATCGTTCGTCACCCCGTGTTTGCGCTGTCTGCCATCTCGGTGCAAGGGGATGTTCGTCATAACAATGCTGTCACATTAAGAGCCAACGTAGTGCCTCGATTGCGAGGTGGTTTTTTCACTGTTGATTTGATGCAAGCGCGAGCCACTTTTGAAAATGTTCCTTGGGTGAGGCAAGCCTTGGTCAGACGCGAGTTTCCAAACAGGCTCAGCGTAGAAATCGAAGAGCACCAACCAGCCGCATTTTGGGGCAATGACGCTGACTCGCGACTGTTAAATAAGCAAGGGGAAGTTTTCAGCGCAAATTTCGGTGAATTGGATGATGAAAACTTGCCCCGCTTAAGTGGCCCAGATTCAGAGTCAGCACAAGTGCTGCAAATGTATGAAGTTTTGAAACCCGAACTTGGGAAATTACAGTTCCAAATCAAAGGCTTGGAGCTCACTGCACGCGGAAGTTGGCGTGCGGAACTCAAAAGTGGGGCACAGATTGAATTGGGTCGTGGCAACAGCGATGAAGTGCTGGCGCGCGTTGAACGCATGACGCTCACCTTGGCTCAGGTGACACAAAGATACGGTCGACAAACACAGGCGCTGGAAGCAGCAGATTTGCGACATGTGAATGGTTATGCCTTGCGCTTGCGCGGGGTAAGCACGCTGACATCAACAACAACAAGGTAAACACACAGAGGTTTCCATGGCAAAAGAGTACAAAGATTTGGTCGTAGGTTTGGATATCGGCACCAGCAAAGTGATGGTGGTGGTTGCTGAGGTGTTGCCTGGGGCAGAGTTAAAGCTTGCCGGATTTGGTATTGCTCCTAGCAGCGGATTGAAGCGAGGGGTGGTTGTCAATATCGATGCCACCGTTCAAAGCATTCAGCAGGCCTTGAAAGAGGCCGAGTTGATGGCCGACTGCAAGATCACGCGTGTTTACACAGGAATCACGGGTAGCCATATACGCGGTATGAATTCACATGGCATGGTGGCAGTCAAGGATCACGAGGTCTCAGCGGCCGATGTCGCCAGAGTAGTTGAAACCGCCAAGGCCATTAACATTTCCACTGATCAGCGACTGCTTTTGGTCGAACCACAAGAATTTGTGATCGATGGCCATGATGTCAAAGAACCGATTGGTATGAGTGGCATCCGTTTGGAAGCAAAGGTGCATATCGTGACTGGCGCCCAAAGTGCGGCAGAAAACATCATCAAGTGTGTGCGTCGTTGCGGACTTGATGTAGAGCAACTCATGCTCAATCCCTTGGCTTCTAGCCATTCAGTGCTGACCGCAGATGAACGCGAACTGGGTGTGGCATTGGTCGATATTGGTGCGGGTACCACCGATGTCGCCATCTTCACCAATGGCGCCATTCGGCACACCGCTGTGATTCCAATTGCCGGCGACTTGATTACCAGCGACATCGCCATGGCCCTGCGCACGCC
>CAMDIP010000026.1 GCA_945899335.1 Bordetella parapertussis | reverse complement strand
AACTCTAAACCCGCTGCTCACAAGGCAGCGGGTTTTTTCATGGGCGTGTCTGTTAGACAATCAAGCCATGCCTCAAAACAACCTGATCCTTACCCTTACTCGGCCCGACGACTGGCATGTGCATCTTCGCGATGGCGAAGTCTTGCACCATGTGCTGGCACACACCGCTGCGCAATTTGCCCGTGCGGTGGTCATGCCCAACCTCAAGCCACCCGTCACCACCACCGCACTCGCACTGGCTTACCGCCAGCGTATCTTGCAAGCCTTACCCGATGGCGCGGTTTTTCAGCCCTTGATGACGCTCTACCTTACCGACAATACGCCTGCGAGCGAAATTGAGCAGGCCCACGACGCTGGCGTGGTGGCTGTAAAGCTCTACCCCGCAGGTGCAACCACCAACAGTGATTCTGGTGTGACTTCCATCGCCCACACTTACAAAGCTTTGGAGGCCATGCAGCGCATTGGTATGCCTTTGCTGGTGCATGGTGAAGTCACGGATGCAAATATCGACCTCTTCGACCGTGAAGCGGTATTCATCGACCAGCACCTCATCCCTTTACGACGCGATTTCCCCGAGCTGAAAATCGTTTTCGAGCACATCACCACCCGCGAGGCTGCGCAGTATGTGGCACAAGCAGGGCGCTTCACCGCGGCCACCGTCACAGCCCACCATTTGCTCTACAACCGCAATGCGCTCTTCATGGGTGGTGTACGGCCGCATTACTACTGCTTGCCAGTATTGAAGCGCGAAGTGCACCGCCAAGCTTTGGTAGATGCTGTCACCTCGGGCAGTGACCGTTTCTTTTTGGGCACCGACAGCGCACCTCACGCCACCCATTTGAAAGAACACGCCAGTGGCTGTGCGGGCTGCTATACCGCCTTGACAGCGCTAGAGCTTTACGCCGAGGCTTTCGACAGCGCAGGGGCTTTGGACAAGCTGGAAGGCTTTGCCAGCTTCCATGGCCCCGATTTTTATGGTTTGCCACGCAACACCAGCAAGGTGAGCCTGCAACGCCAAGCGTGGACCCTGCCTGAGAGCTTGCCTTTTGGACAAACCAGCCTCAAACCTTTGCGGGCAGGGGAGACTGTGGGATGGCGGTTCATTCCCTGATAGACCTTGAAGCCTTTCAAAGCTACGAGTGGTTCAGGCCATGGCATTTGACTGGAGAAGATGTTCTCAATGCATGGCGACAGCAGCCTGATGTCCTGTACGCCTGCTTGGCAGCCAAACAAACAGACTTTGTGGCAGTACCACAAACCCTGTTGCCAAGCGATGAAGCCTACGAAGCCTTTATCTACAGAACGCACACCGTACCCACACGCAACAATGCCCACGATTTTTTCAATGGCTTGTGTTGGTTGCGCTTTCCTCAGACAAAGCAACAACTCAACCGCTTGCAAGCCCAAGCGATTCAAAAAGAAGGTGTGACCGCGCAGCGTGGAGCGTTGCGCGATGCGCTCACCTTGTTCGACGAAAACGCCGCATTGCTGTGCGCGCCTGAAGTCTTGTGGCAGGCCTTGTATGCACAAGACTGGCAAGCATTGTTTGTGACGCATCGAAAATCTTGGAAAGATGCACACCTCACGCTGTTTGGCCATGCCTTGCTAGAGAAGTTGCTTAAGCCTTACAAAGGCATAACCGCGCATGTTCTTTGTGTGCCTGTGCCAGAAGAAATTCAAGCTGCAGGTGACGCCGCCTTGGATACATGGTTGTCACAGCAAATTCATGCAAATGAAATGGAACGCAAACCCTTTTTACCCTTACCCGTTTTAGGGGTTCCAGCTTGGTGGCCAGCCAATGAAGACATGGGTTTTTATGAAGACCAGCAGGTGTTTCGTCCACAAAAAAAGCAAGGGTATTGAAAAAAACAAAATTACCCTTACCATTTTCGACCTCAGGTCAACTTCTTGGCCAGTTCAAAGGACTTCATGAAACGCGTCATTCTTCTCATCGTCACCAATTTGGCCGTCATGCTGGTCTTGGGTATTGTGGCCAGCTTGCTGGGTGTCAACCAGTTCCTGACCTCCAACGGACTCGATCTCGGCGCATTGCTGGGCTTTGCCATGGTGATGGGCTTCGGAGGTGCTTTCATTTCTTTGCTCATCAGCAAACCCATGGCCAAGTGGACCACGGGTGCACAGGTCATTGATCAACCGCAAAACGCTGACGAAGCTTGGTTGCTTGACACAGTGAAAAACTTGTCGCAACGCGCAGGCTTGGAAATGCCCGAGGTGGCTATCTATGAAGGTGAGCCCAATGCATTTGCCACAGGTGCATTCCGTAACTCTGCGCTGGTTGCTGTCTCCACTGGTTTACTGCAGGGCATGACCCGAGAAGAGGTGGAAGCGGTACTCGCACACGAAGTGGCGCACATCCAAAACGGCGATATGGTCACCCTGACCTTGGTGCAAGGTGTACTCAACACCTTTGTGGTGTTCCTCAGTCGTGTCATTGGCTATGCGGTTGACAGCGCTTTGCGCAAAAACGACGAGGAAAACACCGGACCAGGCATGGCCTACTACATCACCAGCATCGTTTTAGACATTGTGTTGGGCATTGCCGCCAGCATCGTGGTGGCGTGGTTCAGCCGTCAGCGTGAATTCCGCGCCGACGCGGGTGCAGCCGAATTGATGGGGCGCAAACAACCCATGATCAATGCCTTGGCTCGCTTGCAACATATGCAGTCAGAGGGATTGCCACCCAGTTTGCAAGCCATGGGCATCACCGGTGGCTTAGGCAAGATGTTCTCTTCGCATCCTCCTTTGGAAGAGCGCATCTCTGCTTTGCAGAACAGTTAAATAACTGTCAAATTAGCGCGATTCGCCCAAGGCTTGGGCGATCGCGTTTTTTTTCACCCGAGGCTTAGGAACTTGGCCTTTGGGTAAATCGAACCACACACGCACATCGTCTTCTAGACCTAGCCCGTGCATATAGTTGTAGATGGCTTTCTTCAAGCCCTGTCCCAACACATCATGGTCGGTGCCTGTGGGGTCTACAAAACCAATGTCGTTTCTCGCAAATGAACCCTCTGGCAAAGGGATCAATGTGACGCCATAGTCTTGCGGGTTCATGCCCACAGGCGAATGCACGGTGCAAGCAAAGCGGTGAAAAAAACCACTTTGAATGCAACCATGAAGAAACAGTTGCCTGACATATTCCAAAGCGTCCACCGTGTCTTGCACAGTTTGCGTAGGAAAGCCGTACATCAAGTAGGCGTGAACCAAAATTCCAGATTGGGAAAACCCGTGGGTTACACGGGCCACTTGGTCTACTGTGACACCTTTTTGCATCAATGCCAGCAATCGGTCGCTGGCCACTTCCAAGCCGCCAGACATGGCGATGCAGCCACTCTCAGACAGCAGTTCGGCAAGCTCTGGCGTGAAGGTTTTTTCGAAGCGGATATTGCCCCACCAAGAAATATTGATGCGTCTGCGTAAAAGCTCTTGTGCCATCGCCTTCAAGGCTTTGGGAGGCGCGGCCTCATCCACCAAATGAAAACCACTTTGACCCGTTTCGCCCACGATGCGCTCGATGCGGTCCACCAATGTGTGTGCAGTCGCTGCGTCATAGCGTGAGATGTAGTCCAAAGACACATCACAAAAACTGCATTTCTTCCAATAACAGCCATGCGCCACTGTTAGTTTGTTCCACCTGCCGTCGCTCCACAAACGGTGCATGGGGTTGAGCATGTCTAACAAGGACAAATAACTTTGCATAGGCAAGCCATCCCATGTGGGTGTGCCTACATCGTCAAACGCAATATCAGGCTCTGCCCAGTGGGTGTACTTCACTTCGGTGTTTTCACGCTTAAAGGTGCGAACCAATCGCTGAGCAGAGCGTTTACCTTGTAAGTGCTCAAGCAAAGCCAGCAGAGGGCGTTCACCCGCATCCAAGGTGACGTAGTCGACAAAGTCAAACAAACGGGGCTCATTCAATGAACGCAGTTCGGTATTGACATAGCCACCACCCAAGACAATTTTTACATCGGGGTGATGTTGCTTAATGGTTTGCGCCATACGCAAAGCACCGTACACCGTGCCAGGGAAAGGCACAGACAACAGTACCACCTGCGGTTGATGATTCTCAAAAGTTTCAAGTGTCAACGCATGCAGCACTTGGTCGATGAAGGTTTGGGGCGCAGCTAAAGCCTTGGCCAGTGGGTCAAAGCTGGCTTGGCTGGAAGCCAACGATTCACCGTAGCGCACAAACTCAAACCTATCATCTACCGCATCGCGCAGCACATCAGCCAAGTCATTCAAAAAAAGTGTGGCCAAGTGCCTTGCGCGGTCTTGCACACCCAAGGAACCAAAGGCCCATGTGAGGGTGTCGTCCTCGGTGTTGTCCAGAATTGCAAAGCGCGGACCCTCGGGGACAAAACCGCGGGCCGAAATGCGGTGCGCCAAGGTGGGGTCACTTCCTTGCAAAAAAACCATCACTGGGTCTATGCAATCGACATAGCGCTGCGCATGGTCTAAAAAGCAGTTCACACTGGCGCTGCGTTCATGTACCCCTTGCGTTGTGGCAATGGTTTGAACCTGCTTCAAACCCTCTGAGCTGAAAATGCGCAGCACCAGCTTTAAAGCCAAATCATCTTGCCGAGCGTCTACGCCCCGAGAACGCAAAAAACCCGTCAAGTAAGCGCTTGACGGGTAGGGGGTGTTGAGTTGCGTCATGGGCGCGATCAGCGCCAAAACGCGAAAGTCCTTCACGCGGGAAAGTAACCTTCCACAGACAAATAGCGCTCGCCTGTGTCGTAGTTAAAGCCCAGCACTTTGGCACCAGCAGGCAGTTCAGGGAGTTTTTGTGCAATGGCCGCCAAGGTAGCGCCTGAAGAGATACCTACCAACATGCCTTCTTCGCGAGCTGCGCGGCGTCCATATTCGCGGGCATCTTCAGCATCAACTTGGATCACGCCGGTGAGTAAATCGGTATGCAAATTTTTAGGGATAAAACCTGCGCCAATGCCTTGAATCGGGTGAGGCGAGGGTGCGCCGCCAGAGATGACGGGCGAGGCCTTGGGCTCTACCGCAAACACTTGTAGCTTCGGCCATTTCTCTTTCAAGACTTGCGCGCAACCGGTGAGGTGTCCACCTGTGCCCACACCCGTGATGATCGCATCCAAGCCATCAGGGAAGTCGGCCAAAATTTCCAAAGCGGTGGTACGTACATGCACTGTGATGTTAGCGGCGTTCTCAAACTGCTGGGGCATCCAAGCGCCGGGTGTTGCATCCACCAACTCTTGGGCTCTGGCGATGGCGCCCTTCATACCCTTTTCGCGAGGCGTTAAATCGAAAGTAGCGCCATAGGCCAACATCAATCGGCGTCGCTCTATAGACATGCTGTCAGGCATGACCAACACCAGTTTGTAGCCCTTCACAGCTGCCACCATGGCCAAGCCCACACCCGTGTTGCCCGAGGTGGGCTCGATGATGGTGCCGCCGGGCTGTAAAACACCGCTTTTCTCGGCGTCTTCCACCATGCTCAATGCGATGCGGTCTTTGATAGATCCGCCTGGGTTGCTGCGCTCGGACTTTATCCACACCTGTGATTCAGGGCCAAACAAGCGGTTCATACGTATGTGTGGAGTATGACCAATGGTTTCTAGAATGCTATGCGCTTTCATTTGTGACTCCTTGATGCGGTGGGAGATTTTGCAATACTTTCTTAGCCACGGCTTCACCGAGTTTGATGCCATCGACCCCAGCGGACAAAATGCCTCCAGCATAGCCTGCACCCTCGCCGCCTGGAAAGAGGCCGTGCATATTGGGGCTTTGTAGGTCTTTGCCACGCTCAATGCGCAAAGGTGAAGAGGTTCGGGTCTCAACGCCTGTCAGAACCGCGTCCGCCATATCAAAACCTTTGATCTTGCGACCAAATACCGGCAAGGCTTCACGCATGGCATCGACGGCAAAAGCGGGCAGCACATGGCGCAGATCGGTCATGCGCACACCAGGCTTGTAGGAGGGTTCGACGCTGCCCAAGGCAGTCGACGCAATGTCTGCCAATAAGTCGCCCACCAACTGTGCGGGTGCGTGGTAGGTGCTGCCCCCTGCAATGAAGGCCGCAGATTCCAACTGCCTTTGCAACACCATGCCTGCCAAAGGATGAAAGCCGTCTATGGTGTCCAAGGTGTCCAAGCGAACCGCATTACCCACCTCTTGGCCTAGCGCTGCTTCAAAGGAGACTGAATCCATTGGGTAGTCGCTCGGGTCAATGCCCACCACCATGCCTGCATTGGCATTGCGCTCGTTGCGCGAATATTGGCTCATGCCATTGGTCACCACCCGCCCCGCTTCACTGGTGGCAGCCACCACCGTACCGCCTGGGCACATGCAAAAGCTGTATACGGCCCGGCCATTGCTGGCGTGGTGCACCAGTTTGTAGTCTGCAGCACCCAGCATGGGGTGACCGGCATGTTTGCCCCAGCGTGCACGGTCAATCACGCTTTGCGGATGCTCAATGCGAACCCCAATAGAAAAAGCCTTGGCCTGCATGGCCACTTGGTGTCGGTGCAGCATGGTGAAGGTGTCACGCGCACTGTGGCCCAAAGCCATCACCGCATGGTGCGCTGGCAATTCATATGTCTCACCCGTGTCTTGGTTCAAAATATGCAGCGCTTGGAGTTGGCGCTGATCGTCATAGCGGATGTCAGTCACACGCTGTGCAAACCGAACCTCGCCACCCAGTCGAATGATTTCTGCCCGCAAGCCTTCGACCACCTTCACCAACTTGAAAGTTCCGATGTGCGGATGCGCCGCCCACAGAATTTCTTCGGGGGCACCAAAGCGCACAAATTCATTCATGACTTTGCGACCCAAGTGTCTAGGGTCTTTGATTTGGCTGTAGAGTTTGCCATCTGAAAATGTGCCTGCACCCCCCTCGCCAAACTGCACATTGCTCTCGGGTTTCAAGACAGATTTGCGCCACAGACCCCAAGTGTCTTGGGTTCGTTGCCGCACGGCTTGTCCGCGTTCAATGACGATAGGCTTCAAGCCCATTTGCGCCAAGACCAACGCTGCAAACATGCCGCAGGGCCCAAAGCCCACCACCACAGGTCGCACTGCACCAAGTCTTGCCCCATCGGCCGGTGCATGAACGGGCGGATGCCATTGCATATCCGGTGTCGCTTGGATATGCGGGTGCTGTGCATGTTGTTGTAGCAACTGTTGCTCTTTGTTGCTGTCGTGGAGTTGCACATCAACGATATACACCACTTGCAGCTTTTGCCGTGCGTCAAAACTGCGTTTGAACACTTTCCACTCTGCAATTGCATTCATGGAAACACCCAGCGTATGTGCAATCAATGGCGCAAGTGTGGGCGGGTACAGAGGCGGTGATGAAACCGTATCCGAAGGATTGAACGCGCCGTCGAGTGGCAGTTTGAGTTCAGACAGGCGAATCATTGGCGCATGGCGTCTATCAAGGGGAGTAAATCTTTGGCCATCAGCATGCCTGCATAGTCTGAAATGTGACCCTCGTAGCTGTATAAAAATTTACCCTCTTTGGCAATGGTGCAAATATCTGCGGGCAGATTGCACAGCAAAGGAAGCGGGTCATACACCAGCAAGGCCGGGTTGTTATGCATGAGCTTGGTGATGAACTCTTGGTAAGCAGCCGTTCCTTTGAGATGGTCGGTAAAGCGCAGTTGGCATGAGGGATTTTGCTGACGCTGCAAAAAGCTGTTGAGAAAG
The DNA here is from genome assembly GCA_945899335.1 of Bordetella parapertussis. GTDB lineage: Bacteria > Pseudomonadota > Gammaproteobacteria > Burkholderiales > Burkholderiaceae_C > Limnohabitans. The sequence continues at coordinate 3,902 of CAMDIP010000026.1, read as the reverse complement.
TCAAAACGCGTCAAGCCGCCACTGATGCAACTGTTGGGGTCTGGCAATGTCGGGTTGTCAATCACAAACACCACACGTTTACCCAAAGCTTGCCAATGTTTGATCCTTTCCGAGTACATGGACACATTGCTGTCAATGTCTTCGGAAGAGGTGTGCTGGGCGATCAAGCCTGTTTGCGGATCGAGTCGGTACATCCCCCCTATTGCATTAGCCAAAACCACCACTTTCAAATTAGGATTGGCATCAATCGCCGCGTAGGCAGCGCGGTTGGCAGGGGTGGTCTGCGCAGAGAGCAAACTGACCGGCCCCATCATGGCCCAGCTGTTTTCAGGTGGGGAAGAGCGTATCAAGCTGTAAATCAGCGCCTCACCTTTGCTGTCGCCTAAAAGCACATGGGTAGGGGGTTGCACCTTGCCATCTTGAAAGCACCACATCAGCAAATGCTGCTGATCAGCCGGCAGTGTGCAACTTGGCGTCAAATTTCCACGCTCAGCCCCCACCACCAAGGTGGAGGGGTCGGCATTGAGCATGCCGTGGTGCCTGAATTTCAATCCATCAAAAAGGTTGATGGCGTGGGACATCAACAACACAGCAACCATCCACAAGCTCATCCAAAGTACAGCACGAGGATATCTTTTGCCAAAGCGAATCGGTTTCTCTACAAAACGGTAGGTGAGGTAAGCCAATAGAAAGCTCAGCGCCACCAAACCTAAACGCATTTCCACCGAGGGTGTTTGAGAAGCCAAAATACGGGCAAATGAAAGCAAAGGCCAATGCCACAAATACAGGGGATAGCTGATCAAGCCAATGGCAACCAAGGGACGTGAAGCCAACCAAATACTGTTGAGGCTGCTGTTCATGCCTGCGAGCAATACCAAGGCAGCGCCAGTGACGGGAATGAATGCCCAATAGCCTGGAAAGGCCATTTCTTTATCGAAGAAGAACGCCGAACCCAATACCAAGGCCAAGCCCCACCAGCCAGCTGGATTGCGCCATGCTCTGGCCATTCGTGGGTTGTTCATCAAGGCAATGGCCAAAGAGGCGCCCAGCAACAACTCCCAACTGCGACTCAAGGGCGAATAAAAATCACGCGCCATGTCGCCCTTAAAGACCAACCAAAAACTATAGCCAATAGACGACACCATCAGCACCATCAGCATGTGCAAAGACCAGCGGGGAATTCGCTTGAACAACAACAGCAGCAATGGCCATAGCAAGTAGAACTGCTCTTCAATCGCCAGCGACCATAAATGCAGCATGGGCTTGGTGTCAGCGTCATTGTCAAAATAGCCGGACTCTCGCAGCAGCATGAAGTTGGTGAGAAAGATGGCGCTGCTTCCGGTGTGCTTTGCCAGTTGTTTGTATTCAATGAAATTCAGGCAAACCCAACCCGCAGCCAAGCCAAAACCCAGCACCAGTGATAGAGCAGGAAAAATGCGACGAACTCGCCTTGCGTAAAACTGGCTAAGGCTGAAGCGTTGATCACGCAGGTCGCGCAATATCAATCCGGTGATGAGGTAGCCGGAGATGACGAAAAAAACATCTATGCCGACAAAGCCACCGCTCAACTGGTCGGGAAATGCGTGAAAAATGACGACGATCAAAACCGCGATGGCCCTTAAGCCATCAATATCCGGTCTGTAATCTGCTTGGTTTTGCGAAATAACGGCGCCTCACTTCTTCTCAAAAACTGCACGCTTGGGACGTGCGTATTCCGAATCATAGACCGAGGGATAATCCCCTAGGTGAAGCTCGCTAGGCCGTCGCTGGTGCAAGGACAGAAATGTCGCACTGGAGGAACGTCCGGACTGCACAGGACAGCGTAGGAGGTAACACCTCTCCACCGTGAGGTGAGGATCAGAGCAACAGAGACGAGTCACCTTGGGTGCAGCACCGAAGGCGTAAGCCGGCGGCACGCGCACACAAGGTGGGTGAAACGGGCAATCTCTACGCGCAGCAATACCAAGTAGGCCAACGTTGAGGCGGTTCGCTGAGTTGGCGGGTAGGTAGCACCGAGCCGGGTGGGTGACCCCCGGCCCAGAGGAATGACGGTCACGTATTGGGAAACCAATATGCACAGAATCCGGCGTATCGGCGAGCTTCACTTTTTTTTATTGAATGTAAATGCAAATAAGCAGTTTTCATTGGCAGCATCGGTGGCAAAGTTTTGCTGTATTTTCGGTGTCCTTCTTGGCCGTATCGGTGAGTTTGGGCGTTGCCATGGTGTCCATAGCCAAACTGTTACTTTTGATTGCGGTGGTAGGCCAACTGTTTTTTGACGTCAAACACCGAAGCTTTCCGTCCTTTAAACGTTGGCCTCAAATGGCATGGTGGATATTGCTTGCCATGGCTTGGATGAGCCTGAGTTTTTTGTGGACTGAGTCGAGCTCTAGTGATGCTTTGGCTGGATGGGGAAGGCACAGCCGCATATTGTGGTTTTTGGCTGTCATTTACCTATTGAGAAACTCTGAACAGGCTTTGTTGACCTTGAAATGGTTTGTGGCTGGAATGGTGGTGATGATGTTGTCATCTTGGGCTTTGGTGGCTGGATTGCCAGTACCTTGGGCTACTGCGAAAGCATTGCCTTCGCTGGGTATTGTGCATGGCAGTACCTTGGAACAACCCGTTTTGTTGACGCTTCTTGCTGTGGTTTTGTGGTTTATGCGTGAGCACTGGCCTACAGGGCGATGGCGATGGGCACCTCTTGGCATATTGCTTCTGACTGTGTTCAATGTTTTTTTTGTGATGACGGGACGCAGCGGCTTTCTGGTCATGCTGGTGTTTATTTCCATGGCTGTATGGTGGCAGTTACCAAGACGCTGGCGCTGGCTGGTGTTAGGTTTGCCTTTTGTGCTGAGTGCTTTGATGATGGTTTTATCGCCAAGATTTCAATCTAAAACCACAGAAGTCGTTAAGGATGTGATTAGCTACCGTCAAGGAAGTATTGAAACATCCCAGGCTCAGCGCTTGGATTATTGGCATCGCTCATTGTTGGCTTTCCAAGAAAAACCTCTTATCGGCCATGGCGTTGGAAGTTGGCGCATGAACTACCACCAACTGGGAGGGATGCAGGTTGACGCGCCATCTAATCCACATCAACAATACCTTCTTTGGACGGTTGAGTCTGGAGCTGTTGGAGTAGCGCTGTTTTTTGGCATATTGTTTTTTCAATTTAAAGGGGCTAATAAATTGCCTGAAAATGCCCGACAAACTTTGCTGACAGTAACCTTTATTTCTGCAGTGTTGGGGTTAATGAATTGCCCTTATTTCGGTGCAGGTATGGGTGAATGTTTGGTTTATTTGGCCGCCTGTTTGCTTTCATTGCATCAAAATCAGATGAATAAAAAAAACTTCCATGACAAAAAAACCTTTCTTTCGTAAAGAAAACCCCTGGCACCGAAGACTAAAAAAACTTCAATACAGCCTATTCAAAAAACTAACCCGCAATGCCATGCCTGTTTTTGTCAGGGGTGGAGATTTAATAAGTATTGAACCGATGGCCTGGGGTGAATACGAACCTGAAGTTGTCGAGTTGATCAAGTATTGGGTAGATTTAGATCATTCGGATTTCTTTTTGGATATTGGCGCAAATATCGGTTTAATTTCTTGTCAAGTTGGACATTTATTTAAGCAGGTTCATTTATTTGAACCCAATCCAGATTGCTTAAGTTTGTTGAATATTAATTTGAAATCAATGCTACGAAATCAGGTGACTCACTTACACCCTTATGCGCTAGGAAATCAAAAGGAGCGTCTGACCTTGATGGTTCCTTTTGACAATTGGGGAGGCGCTTTCATTTTATCTGCAGATAACGAATATTCCCCAGATGTGTTGGCCCACAAAGATGGCTTTGTACGTTTTGATCCCAATCAATACCAGTCGCATGAGGTTCAGGTCGAGT
>CAMDIP010000025.1 GCA_945899335.1 Bordetella parapertussis | reverse complement strand
AAACAAATGACGAATGAACGCGCCAGCCAGCCTTTTGACAACTTGGAAGCGGTACGCACCCGCATGGGCCAAGGCGTTGAGAACATCAACGACAACCAACACGCGGTGAACACCCGGTATTTTGAGGTGACGGGCCAGTTGCGCCATGGTCAGGTCTACCAATTGCAAAAATCTCTGATTCAGCGCGACGGCAAAGACACAAAAACCATTTGGCGTGAACAACGCGGTTTACGCTCCGAGTCAGGGTGCCTCTCTACAATCCCACCACCATGTTGATTATTTACCTCAGTCCTCAGCCCACGGCCTTGTTTGACTATGTCGACAGCGTCGATGGCCGCAATATCGCCCGCAGTGGCCAAGCCTTGGCCAAAGACTTGGCCCGCTTGGGCACGCAAGTGGTGGCGGTCGTGCCTTGGCAGGTGCTGGCTTGGCACTCGGTGAGCTTGCCGCCCAAAGTTGGGCAAAGGGCGCAGGCCGTGCTGGGCAGTTTGCTTGAAGACAGTTGTTTGCAAGACCCCCATGAGTTGCATTTGGTCTTGTCGCCGCTGGCTACTTCCCTTTTGCGCCAAGGTGGCCAAGCGATGGTGGCAGCCTGCGGCAAAGACTGGTTGCGAGCCGCCTTGGCCCCGCTGGTAGCAGCAGGTCTGCGCATTCAGCACTTGGCACCCGAGGTCTGTCCGTCAGCCAAGCCAGACGCGGCGCAGTTGTATGTGATCAATGACGGCGCCAAAGTACAAGCCTTGCTGTGCCGACACGACAGCGTGTGGCGCTTGCCCCAAGCCACGGCACTGGCGGCTTGGGAGCCTATCTCCAACAAAACCTTGTGGGCCGAGCCCTCGGTGGCCGATGCCGCTTCGGGCTTAAGCGATGTGCAAGCCCTGCTTCAAGCGCCGCAACAACGCTGGTTGCAAGCCAGCGGCAATGACTGGGATTTGGCCCAAGGCGAGTGGGCGCAAAGCCATGGATTGCGCGGTTGGCGCTGGCTTCAAGCGGCTTGGCGAAGCTTGCGGTTTGATTCTGCTTGGCAAGCCACACGGCGCGGCGTGATGTTGCTGCTGTTGGTCAATTTATTGGGGCTGAATCTGTGGGCTTGGCGGGTGCAGGCTGAAGTTGCTCAGCAACGCCAAAACCTGCAACAGCTACTCACCAACACCTTCCCGAAAGTGAAGCTAGTGATTGATGCACCCACCCAAATGCGCCGCGAGGTGCAGGCCTTGCAAAAAAACAGCGCCCAGCCCCAAGACAGCGATGTGGACATGATGTTGCAAGCTTTGTCTGGGCCGTGGCCCGCCGGGGCAGTGCCCAGCCAGATCGATTACCGTGGCGGCGCCTTGCGCCTGACGGGTTTGAAAACCGAGGCCTTAGAAGCTTTGCGCCAAACCTATGCCAGCGATACGCGCTACCGCTTTGAGGTGCAAGCCAACCAAGCGTTGTTGCAAGCCAAGGGGACACCATGAAAGCATTGCAAGCTTGGCAAAACTTTATCACCCAGCGCAGCCCGCGTGAGCAGCAAGCCATTCAATTGGCGCTGGGTTTTGTGGCGGTGGTTGTGCTGTGGCAAATCGGTGTGGCGCCGGTTTGGCAGGTTTGGCGTGACAGCCAAACCCAGTTAGACATGCTGGCGCAACAACACGCGGATATGCTGGTTTTGCAGCAACAAGCCAAGCAAATGCAAGCTCAAACCCGAATCAGTACCGAACCCTCCGCCCAAGCCTTGCAAAGCCTGTGTGCTGGTTTGGGTGACAAAGTGAAATGCAGCCGCCAAGCATTGCGCATGACGGTGGACTTTAAAGGCCTAGGCCCGCAAGCTTTGGCGCAGGTGTGGGCGCAAGCGCGTAGCCAAGCGCAAGCGGTGGTGCTGGAAACCCATTTGCAACGCCAAGGCGAGCAGTGGAACGGACAATGGGTATGGGCCTTGCCTGAAGGCGCGCCATGACCTACCGCGCTTGGGCCACACGGGGTTTGCTGCTGGGCGCATTGGCTGGCTTGGTATGGCAAGCGCCGGCCGCATGGTTGGCCAGCGTGGTACAAACTTTGAGCCACAACAAGATGCAGTTGCGCCAGCCCCAAGGGACTGTGTGGCGTGGCAGCGCCCAATGGGTGTTGGCCAGTGGCGCTCAGGGCGTGGATGCCTTGGCCTTGCCCCAACGCCTGAGCTGGCGTATTCAACCCCAAGCCGACGCCAGTCTGCGCGTCGAGCTTGAACTGCCATGTTGCGCGGCGCAGGCTTTGAACATTTGGCTGCGGCCGCAGTGGGGCGGCGCGACGCTGGAGATGGGCAACGCCACCAGCGATTGGCCGCTGGCATGGTTGGTTGGCTTGGGCGCGCCGTGGAACACCATGGCGCTGGAAGGTCAAGCGCGTTTGAACACACAAGACCTGCGCTGGCAATGGAGCGCACAAGGCGGGCAACTGCAAGGACAAGCGCAGTTGCAACTGCTGTCGGTGAGCTCGCGCTTATCCACATTGCGGCCCTTGGGCAGCTATGCCTTGAACCTGCAAGGCGGCCCCACACCGCAGTTTCAACTCTCTACCTTGAGTGGACGACTGCAATTGAGTGGCAAAGGCGACTGGCGCGCCAAGGGTTTGCATTTCGAAGGCATGGCCCAAGCCCAGACCGGCAGTGAGGTGGCCTTGGCCAGCTTGCTGGGCGTACTGGGTCAACGGCAAGGAAACACAACCGTATTGCGATGGGGATGACCATGAAGAGATTGAACCGATATGCACTGAGCACGCTGGCCCTCTGCGCCATGCTGGCAGTCACACCTGTGGCTATGGCGCAAACCACGCGCCCAGGCGCGCCCATCACGCTCAACTTTGTCAATGCCGATATCGAATCGGTGGCACGGGCTTTGGCCTCTCTTACCAAACGCAGCTTGGTGGTAGACCCTCGCGTCAAAGGCACCATCAACCTGTCCACCGACAAACCCGTCGCTCCCGATGCGGCGTGGAACCAGTTTTTGGCGGTGCTGCGCTTGCAAGGCTTTGCCATGATCGAAACGCAAGGGCTATACAAAATCCTGCCAGAGGCCGAGGCCAAGTTGCAAGGCGGAATGGTAGCGGTGGTGCCGGCGGGTACTGCGCCAAATAACGCCCAAGTGATGACGCAAATCTTCAAGCTCACGCATGAAAACGCCAACAATTTGGTGAGTGTTTTGCGCCCCCTGATCAGCCCAAACAACACCATCAATGTGACGCCAGGCTCCAACGCCTTGGTCATCACCGATTACGCCGACAACTTGCAACGCTTGGGGCGCATCATCGCCTCGCTGGACGTGGCCAACGCTACCGATGTGGAAGTCATCCCCCTGCAACACGCGGTAGCCAACGATATGGTGGCCTTGCTCAACCGTTTGGTCGACGGCACCGCAGCGGGGGGTGCCGCACCCGCGGCTCAAGGCCAAACCGACACCGGCTACAAAACCACCATCTTGGCTGAGAGCCGCAGCAACGCCATCATCGTGCGCTCAGCCAACCCCGCCAAACAAGCGCAAATTCGCAGCTTGGTAGAAAAACTCGACCGCGCTGGCAGCGAGCTGGCCAGCGGCAACATCCATGTGGTGTATTTAAAAAATGCCGACGCCACCAAGCTGGCCAACACCTTGCGCGCTGCCATCGCGGGCACTGGCGGGGCAACGCCCGGGGTAGCACCCGCACCGCCCGCCACCGCCGGTACCACACCGGGGGGCGGCGCCACGCTCAACCTGCCCAGCACCGGCGGACAAATCCAAGCGGATGCGGCCACCAATTCACTGATCATCACCGCGCCCGAACCACAGTACCGCCAGCTGCGGGCTGTCATTGACTCGCTGGACCAACGCCGCGCCCAAGTGATGGTGGAAAGTCTGATTGTGGAAGTCGACTCGGCCAAAGAATCGCAGTTTGGTATTCAGTGGCAAAACTTGGTGGGCGGCGCCAACAGCACCGTGGGCATTTTGGGCACCAATTTCGCCACCAGCAATTTGCTCAACCTCGCCATCAACGGCGCCGACGGCAAGGTGCTGCCTGGCCAAGGACTCAATGTAGGCACGGCGCGCAATGTCAACGGCAAATACATCATGACGTCGCTGGCGAATTTTTTGCAAACCAATGGGGGCAGCAATATCTTGTCGCGTCCCTCCTTGCTGACTTTAGACAATGAAGAGGCCAAAATCGTCGTAGGTCAAAACGTGCCTTTTGTTACAGGCCAATACACGAACAACAACAGCAGCAACGGCGCGGTCAACCCCTTCCAAACCGTGGAACGCAAAGACGTGGGCCTGACCCTTAAGGTCAAGCCGCAAATCAGCGACACCGGCATGGTCAAGCTCACCATATTTCAAGAAGTCTCTAGCGTAGACACTTCGAAAAAGCTTACAGACGGCTTGATCACCAACAAGCGCTCCATCGAGTCCAATATCTTGGTCGAGGACGGCACGGTGGTGGTGCTTGGCGGTTTGCTTTCTGACAGCTACCAGGACAGTCGCCAACAAGTGCCTGGCTTAGGAGATTTACCGTTTTTTGGGGCGCTGTTTCGCAACGAAACCCGCAGCCGCAGCAAAACCAATTTGATGGTGTTTTTGCGTCCCGTTGTGGTTCGCGACGATACCAGCGCCGAGGTTCTCTCCAATGGTCGTTACCAATTCATGCAAGGCCTGCAAAAAGAAGTCGGCAAAGAGCCCACCAGCGTGCTACCCATACCCAACGACCTGACCCTGCCGCCCTTGCCTGCCCCTGCGGGCGCTCCCGTCACACCTTCGCAGCCCTGAAGCCCGATGCGCCACCCCCTGCCCTACGCTTTCGCCCGAACGCACCAGTTGCTGTTGGAGGACGACGGGCGCACGCTAACGCTGTGGCACCGCCCGCAGCCGCCTGCAGGTGCGTGGAGCGAGGTCTTGCGTATATACGCGGTTGACAACTTTCAGGAAATCGACGCCCAAAGCATGGCTCAGCGCATCAGCGTCAGTTATGCGGGTGCAGAGTCGAGTGCCGCCATGGTGATGAGCGAGGTCGAGGGAGAAGCTGATTTAGCCCGAATGATGCAAGAGTTGCCTGCGGTAGAGGACTTGCTCGAGGCTTCGGCAGACGCACCCATCATCCGCATGTTGAACGCCTTACTGATGCAAGCTGCGCGGGACGGTGCCAGCGATATCCACATTGAGCCCTATGAGCGCCACTCCAGTGTACGTTTTCGCATCGACGGTACCCTGCGCGAAGTGGTGCAACCCAACCGCGCTTTGCATGCCGCCTTGATTTCGCGCTTGAAGATCATGGCCGATTTGGACATCGCCGAAAAACGCTTGCCGCAAGACGGTCGTATTTCTTTGCGCCTGGGCCAACGCGCCATCGATGTGCGTGTCTCCACCTTGCCAGGCGCTCACGGCGAACGAGCGGTGCTTCGCTTGCTGGACAAATCGCTAAGCCGCTTGACGCTGGCCTCGGTGGGAATGAAAGGGGCAACCTTGCAACGCTTAGAGCAACTCATCGCTCAGCCGCACGGCATTGTGCTGGTAACTGGCCCCACGGGGTCGGGTAAAACCACCACCTTGTACGCAGCCTTGCAGCAACTTGACGCAGCACACTTCAACATCATGACGGTGGAGGACCCCATCGAGTACGAGTTAAGTGGCATCGGTCAAACACAGGTCAATGCCAAGATCGATCTCGACTTTGCCAAGGCCTTGCGTGCCATCTTGCGCCAAGACCCCGACATCATCATGATTGGCGAAATCCGCGACAAAGAAACCGCGCAAATCGCCATTCAAGCATCTCTCACCGGCCATTTGGTGTTGGCCACCTTGCATACCAACGACGCGGTCAGCGCCGTCACACGCTTGACCGATATGGGCGTGGAGCCGTTTTTGCTCAGTTCGTCCTTGCTGGGCGTGTTGGCGCAACGCTTGGTACGCAAAATTTGCACCGCTTGCCAAGGCAGTGGCTGTACCGAGTGCGGCCACACCGGCTACCAAGGACGTACCGGTATTTTTGAGTTGCTCAGCGTCGACGACACTTTGCGCGAACGCATCCACAGCCGTGCCGCAGAATCCGAGTTGTTATCCGCCGCCAAGCGTCAGGGTATGACCTCGATGCGTGAAGACGGCGAGCACTTGGTCGCCCAAGGCATCACCTCGGCACAAGAACTTTTGCGGGTTACCCGCGATTAAGCAGAGATGCCCGCCTATACCTATGAAGCCCTTACCGAACTAGGCGCCACCGAGCGCGGCGTGGTCGAGGCCGACTCGGAGCGGGCAGCCCGCACTCAGTTGCGTGGACAGTCACTGATTCCTTTGAAGGTCGAGGTGGTGGCGCAAGACAAGCAGCGCGTGAATGGTGATGTGGTGCTGTGGTCAGCGCGAACCTTTAGTCGCACCGATGTGGTCGTGTGGACCCGTCAACTCGCCAGCTTGGTGGGCGCAGGTTTGCCTTTGGAGCGCGTATTGAGCGCTTTGAGTGAAGAAGCTGCCACCCCCGGGCAGCGTGACTTGGTAGCGCAGATTCGCGCCGAGGTCAACGCAGGTGCGCCACTGGCGCAAGCCCTTGCGCAACACCCCCGCGAATTTGACAGCCTGTACACCGCTGTGATTGAAGCCGGTGAGCAAAGCGGGCGCTTAAGCCAAGTACTTTTGCAACTGGCCCTTGACCTTGAGAGCGCCCATGCCATGCGAAACAAGCTGCTGGCCGCCTCTCTCTACCCTGCCATCGTCAGTGGCGTGGCGTTGCTGATCGTTTTGTTTTTATTGGCCTATGTGGTGCCGCAAGTCGCGCAAGTCTTCACCAGCACCCAGCGCAGCTTGCCCGCGCTGACGGTGGCCATGTTGTTCATCAGTGAGGTGGTTCAGGCCACATGGTTGCTGGCTTTGGTGCTACTCATCTCTGGATCAGTCACGCTCAATATCCTGCTACGGCAAAGCGCTTTTCGGCTGGCTTTTGACCAAGCATGGCTCAAACTGCCCTTGCTGGGTCGTTTGAGTTTGGGCTACAACGCCGCGCGTTTTGCCAGCACCTTGGCGCTGTTGGTGGGGGCTGGTGTACCGATTTTGAAAGCTTTGCAAACCGCCGCCCAGACACTTTCGAACATGTCGCTGCGTGAGCACGCAATGCAAGCGATTGAGCTTGTGCGCGAGGGAGCACCGCTTGCCAGTGCATTGGCGCAAAACAAACGCCTGCCTGGGGTGTTGTCGATGTTTGCCCGCTTGGGCGAGCAAACCGGACAGCTGCCGCAAATGCTGTCTCATGCCGCCGAGCACTTGAGCGAAGAGGTGCAACGTCGCGCCATGCAACTGGCTACATTGCTTGAACCCTTGCTGATTGTGACCATGGGCTTGGTGGTCATGTTGATTGTGCTGGCGGTCATGCTGCCCATCATCGAGCTTAACCAATTCGCACCCTGAAAGACCCTATGGCAAGCACTTTGGACGGCAAACTGGTGGTGGCAATTTCGTCTCGTGCCTTGTTCGACTTCGAGGAAGAAAACCTTGTTTTCGAGCAAAGCGACGATCGCGCCTACATGGACTTGCAGTTACAGCGCTTGGAGACCCCTGCCAAACCAGGGGTGGCGTTTTCACTGGTGAAAAAACTGCTCAGCTTCAACCAAGCGGATGCCTCAAGGGTTGAGGTGGTGATTTTGTCGCGCAACGATCCGGTCAGCGGTATGCGGGTGTTTCGCTCAGCGCAGCACTATGGTTTGGATATACAGCGCGGCAGTTTCACCCGTGGCCAGCCGCCGTGGCGCTATTTAAAACCGCTCAACGCCAATTTGTTTTTGTCCACCCACTTGAGCGATGTGCGGGCAGCCCTTGACGCCGGTGTGCCTGCCGCGCAGGTCTACCCGCATTCTGCACACGCCTCAGAGGCGCACCCGCACGAAGTACGCATCGCCTTTGACGGTGACGCGGTGTTGTTCAGCGACGAAGCCGAGCGGGTGTTCCAGTCGCAAGGCTTGAACGCTTTTCAGCAGCACGAGAAGGACAAAGCTTGGCAACCCTTATCTGCTGGGCCTTTCAAGCCGCTCTTGGCAGCTTTGCACCGTTTGCAAACCGAGGGCACGCCGCACATGGGCATTCGCACCGCGCTGGTGACCGCCCGCAGTGCGCCAGCGCATGAGCGCGCCATACGCACCCTGATGCAATGGAATATTCAGGTAGATGAAGCCATGTTTTTGGGCGGCTTGGCCAAGGGCGAGTTTTTGCGCGAATTTGAGCCCGATTTTTTCTTTGACGACCAAACCGGCCACATTGAATCCGCAGCGCGACACGTACCCGCTGGACATGTGGCCAGCGGCGTGCAAAATATGCACCCTGTTAATGAAAAAGATTAAATGAGCCTTTTCACCCCTGCGCGCCTGTTATTGCGCAAAATTCGTATCCATCTGCGCCACGTTTGGCAGTTGTCGCTGCCGTATTTCCGCTCGGAAGAACGCTGGCGAGCCAGGTTTTTGCTGCTGGCCTGCATTGGTCTGAACTTGGGCATGGTCTATGTGCTGGTCTTGCTCAACGACTGGAATCGCGTTTTTTACGATGCGTTACAAAACCGCGACGCCGATGTGTTTTGGCAACAGTTACAGGTGTTTGGTATGTTGGCCACAGCCTTCATTGTGGTGGCGGTTTACCGCTTTTACCTGACCCAGCTGCTTGAAATTCGCTGGCGAGCTTGGATGACACGTGACTTTATCCGTCGCTGGAGCACACAAAATATTTTTTACCAACTTGAGTTGAGCCAATTTGCAACGCTTGGCGAAAACAGCTCACGTGCAGATAACCCCGATCAGCGAATCCAAGAAGACATTCAACTCTTCACCTCCGACACCGTGGGCCTGAGCCTGGGTTTGCTCGATGCCTTGGTGACCTTGGGCAGCTTTGTCGGGATTTTGTGGATGCTTTCAGGCAGCTTTGATTTTAATTACCAAGAGAATGTCTTCACCATCCCTGGGTTCATGGTGTGGATGGCCCTGATTTACGCTTTGGGAGGCAGCTTGATCGGCCACTTTTTGGGCCGCTCGATGTCGTCGCTGAACTATGCCCAGCAGCGCTTGGAGGCCAATTTTCGCCACCACCTGATGCGGGTGCGCGAGTACAGCGAAGCCATTGCTTTAGATAAGGGCGCAGAGTTTGAACGTGCCTCTTTGCAAAAGCGTTTTACCAGTGTGGTGGAGAACTTTTTGCACCTGCTGAAAGTCCAAAAACGCTTTACCTGGTTCAGTTCGGCCTATGGACAAGCGGCGGTGGTGTTTCCCATGTTGGTGGCGGCCCCGCGTTATTTCAGCGGCGCCATACAGTTGGGCGAGTTGATGCAAATTTCATCCGCCTTTGGACAGGTACAAGAGTCGCTCAGTTGGCTGGTGAACAACTACCCGCGCTTGGCCTCATGGACCGCCACTACACAGCGTTTGCATGGATTTTTAGAGCAAATGGAGACCCTCAGAGCCATTTCATATGCGGTGGTGCAAGCGCCTACCGATGGCCGTGAAGCACCCACTTCTTTGAAAACATCTGCGCTGACCATCAGTCTGCCAGACCGCACGGTTTTGCTTGACGATGTGGTGCTGGAAGTGCGCCCTGGCGACTCGGTGCTGATCCGCGGCCCGTCCGGCAGCGGCAAGTCCACCTTGCTGCGGGTGCTGGCTGGTATTTGGCCTTATGTGCGAGGCTGGGACGCCCAGCGCCAGCCCTTGTCGCTTTACGAGGCTGTGGCTTTGCCAGCGGATTGCATGTTCGTGCCGCAGCGCCCTTATTTCCCCGAGGGTCGATTGCGTGATGCTTTGTGCTATCCCGGCGAAATTGACTCCTACACGGATGTTGATTTGCAACAGGCCTTGATGATGGCGGTATTGCCGCAGTTCATCACACAGCTAGACAAGGTTGGCCAATGGAGCCAGCAACTCTCAGGCGGTGAAGCCCAGCGTTTGGCCATGGCAAGGGTGTTTTTAAAGCAGCCGCACTGGGTGTTTGCCGACGAAGCCACCAGCGCTTTAGACGAAGCCACTGAAAAAGTGATTTACGAGCGCTTGTTGTCGATGGTCAAGTCCAAGGGCGGCGCTTTGGTCTCGGTGGCTCATCGTCCCAGTGTGGCGGCCTACCACCAGCGCTTATGGCAATTGGTGAATGCCTCCGAAGGCAGCACCAAGAGCTATGTGATGCAGGTCAGCCACTAAGGTGTGCGGCCTTTCTTAAACAGAAACTAAAGAAAGTTTGAGTTATTCCGATCTTGTGTGGGCAGAGGAAACAGTTTTAGACCGTCCTCGCCTCCAGTCCCGGTTTTAGGGGCGCGCTATCACCAGCGCCGAGGGCGGTCATCTTTTTTTAAAGCTGCGACTAATAGTTCCTGCGGTAAACCTTGTGCAAGCCCTTGGGCGACAACACCAGCTGCCACATTTGGTGGTGACGGGTTCTGAAGCTGGCGGCGCTGCTGAGCAAGTGAAAACGCCACATACGGTAAAAACGCTCGTCGTTCGACAGACGCAACTGTGGCCATGCCATCTCGAAACGTTGGTGCCAGTGCAGTAAGGTGCGGTCGTGGTCGGCGCCGATGTTGTGCACATCCTCCACCACAAAATGCGCCTCACTGGCTTGTGTGACCTCGTCTAAGCGCGGTAAGTAGCCTTGGGGATGGATGTATTTTTCGTTCCACGCATCGAGCAAACGCTGGCGGTTAGTTTTGCCTTGGGTTTGCAGCAACATCCATCCATCGTCTTTCAAGCTGCGCTTGGCGGTTTCGAAAAAAGCGGCGACATGGCTTTGCCCAAGCTGCTCAAAAGGACCAATACTGACGATGCGATCGAACTTGGATTTGCCATCAGCGTTGAATTGCGCAAAGTCACTGAGTTCGAATTGCACAGGCAGATGACGAGCAAGCCTTTGTCCCAACTCTATTTGGTGAGAGGCATTGGACAAACCCAGCACGGTCACGCCGTAATGTTCAGCGGCATAGCGCATGAAGCTGCCCCAACCGCACCCCATGTCGAGCACACGCATTCCTGGGCGCAGCTGCAACTTTTTACAAACCATTTCCAGCTTGGCAACTTGCGCTTCTTCCAAGGTTTGTGCACCTTCTACCCAGTAAGCGCAGCTGTTGGTCATATAGGGGTCAAGCATGGCTTGAAAGACTTGGTTGCCTACGTCGTAGTGCATTCTTCCCACAATGCGTGACTGGCTCGCGCCCTCACGTGGACGCACCACGCCTTTGAAACTCTCCCACCAAGCACGTGGTGTGGCCAATTTGTCTTGCAAACCTGCTCGCATGGCACGCTCGACCATGAGGTCGATAGCCTGACATTCCCACCAACCGTCCATATAACTTTCGCCCAAAGCGAAACCTCCTAGGCTGAGCAGTCGTTGCAAGGTCTGAGGGTGTTTAATTTGCATATCCCAAGGTCTGCTGCCATTCAAATGAATATCCGCACCTGCCAGCAACTGCGCCAACCAATCTTGAGATTGGGACTTGCTGTCCCGCTTGGCGGGGAGATACACAGATGGTTTGCCTGCTGGCAAACTCGGTAATACGGTAGACATAAAAAATACCTCAATGGGATTAACAACCCATGTATTATGGTACTTATTTAAGTAGAAATAATTATTTCTAAATCCATTTGAAAACTAAATAAGGCTTTATTCCTTGTTTTTCAACCGCATTTCTGCCGCCCGCGCATGGGCTTGCAAACCTTCGCCGTGCGCCAACACCGAGGCGAGTTGGCCCAGCACATGGGCGCCTTGTTCGCTGACCTCGATGAGGCTGGAGCGTTTTTGAAAATCGTACACCCCCAACGGCGAGCTAAAGCGCGCGGTGCCCGAGGTGGGCAACACATGGTTGGGGCCGGCGCAGTAATCGCCCAAGCTCTCGCTGGTGAAAGC
>CAMDIP010000024.1 GCA_945899335.1 Bordetella parapertussis | reverse complement strand
GTTTTGCATCCTTGAAGAATAGGTCGATATTTTTTTAAACAATTGAAGGAGCTCGCTATGGCTGGTCGTAATTTCCTGTTTGTCCCCGGTCCCACCAATGTGCCAGAGCGCATACAACGCGCCATGATGGTGTCCATGGAAGACCACCGCTCGCCCAATTTCCCTCATCTCACGCATACCATCTTGGGTGGGTTGAAGGACATTTTTCGCACCAAAACCGGGACGCCTTTCATATTCCCCTCTTCAGGCACAGGATGCTGGGAAGCGGCATTGACCAACACCTTGTCGCCTGGCGACAAAGTGCTTGCAGCGCGGTTTGGTCAGTTCAGCCATTTGTGGATTGACATGTGCCAACGTCTGGGCTTGGACGTTCATGTTGTCGAATGCGAATGGGGCACCGGTGTGCCCTTGCAGCAATTCGCAGACATCTTGAAAAACGACACACAACACAGCTTCAAAGCGGTGCTGGCTTGTCAAAATGAGACCGCTACCGGTGTGGCTTCAGACATCGCAGGCGTACGCGAAGCCTTGGACGATGCCGCACACCCAGCGCTGTTGTTCGTCGATTGTGTTTCTTCCTTGGGTTGCATCGATTTTCGTTTCGACGACTGGGGTGTGGACATGGCGGTCAGTGGGTCGCAAAAAGGCTTGATGCTCCCCGCAGGTTTGGGCATTTTGTGCGTCAGCGCCAAAGCGTTAGAAAAACACAAAACAGCTCAACTCAAGCGCGCCTACTTTGATTTGCAAGACATGCTGCAAAGCAATAACACTGGCTACTTTCCCTACACCCCCGCTTTACCATTGATGTATGGACTGATCGAGTCCATGAAAATGCTGCACGAAGAAGGTTTGGACAATGTCTTTGCCCGCCACCATTACCTGGCCGAAGGTGTGCGCGCTGCAGTCACCCAAGGTTGGCAACTCAAGTTGTGCGCGGTAGAGGCCAAGTGGCATTCGGACACCGTGACTGCGGTGATGTTGCCCGCAGGCATTGCAGGCACGGAAGTGATTGCCCGCGCTTATCGTCGTTACAACTTGTCACTCGGGGGCGGTTTGTCCAAAGTCGCTGGCAAACTGTTTCGCATCGGGCACCTCGGCGACATGAACGAGGTGCATTTGATGGCGGCGATCAATGGTGCTGAAATGGCTATGCTCGACTGCGGCGTTGTGCTGCAACCTGGCAGCGGTTCTGCAGCCGCGGGCAACTACTGGCGCCAGCACGCTGCGCCCTCTGGCTTGGGTGCGCCGGTCTTCAACAAGGATGAGCATGCAAAAAATAGTATTTCTGGACAGGCAGTCGTTAAGGGCTGAGCTGCGCGCACCGGCTTTTGTGCATGAATGGGTCGAGCATGTGCAGACCCGTCCCGAAGATGTGGTCGAGCGTTTGCAAGGGGCAACCGTTGCGATCAGCAATAAAGTGCCCATCCGTCGTGACACTTTGGCGCAACTGCCCGACCTCAAACTGATCGCCATGGCCGCTACCGGCTATGACGTGATGGATGTGGAGGCGTGTCGTGAACGCGGTGTCGCGGTGGCCAATATTCGCAACTATGCGGTTCACACCGTGCCAGAACATGCGTTCGCCTTGATTTTTGCCTTGCGCCGCAATTTGATGGCTTACCGAGACGATGTGCTCAATGGCCGCTGGCAAACCGAAGAGCAATTTTGCTTTTTCGATTACCCCATACGCGACTTGCATGGCAGCACCTTGGGCATTTTTGGTGAAGGGGTGTTGGGTCAAGCAACAGCACAAATTGCACGCGCTTTGGGCATGAAGGTGTTGTTTGCCGACCATGCGCCACCCAAGGCAGCAGGCGTGGACTTTGTGCCACCTGAGCAGGTGTTCGCTGAATCGGACATCATTTCTTTGCACTGTCCCTTGACCCCAGCTTCACGCCACTTCATTGGCATGGCTCAGTTGCAACAGATGAAGCGCAGCGCTTTGCTGATCAACACCTCACGCGGTGGTTTGGTGGACGAGGAGGCTTTGAAAGTGGCTTTGCAAACCGGCGTGATTGCCGGTGCCGGTTTTGATGTGCTGAGTCAAGAGCCGCCCAAAAACGGCAACCCTTTGCTTGATATTCGTTCACCCAATTTCATTTTGACGCCACATGTGGCATGGGCCTCGCAGCAAGCCATGCAGTTTTTGGCAGACCAGTTGATCGACAACATTGAAGCGTTCGTGGCCAACAAACCACAGCACTTGGTGACTTAAGCTTCAGTCACTGCTTTGCTCGGGTTTCTTTTGCAAGGCCAATGCATACAAGGCGTTGCGCGGCGCACCTGAGATTTGTGCGGCCAAGCGCACAGCGCTTTTGGTGGGCAACTCGGCGAGCAGCAAGTCCAGCACCCGCTCGGCCTCTCCCAAGCCCGGTGCGGCAACCGCCAAGGGGTGCAAGACCAAAGCAAACTCACCTTTGCTGCGCTGTGCAGAAGCGTCAAGCCATGAGCTGAGCCTGTCTGCGCGCATCACCGCCACCTCTTCAAACTGCTTGGTGAGTTCGCGCCCAACGCTGAGCATTCGCTCACCCAGCGAAGCCATGTCCTTGGCGACTGCTTCAATCCGATGCGGGGCTTCTAAAAAAACCTGAGCCCGTGGCTCTTGCGCCATCGCTTGAATGGCAGTTTGACGCTCTTGTGATTTGCTGGGCAAGAAACCTAAAAAGACAAAACTACCGTCGCCTAGGCAGCCACTCACACTCAGCAACGTGGTGACACTGCTGGGGCCAGGAATAGGGATGACCCGAAAACCTGCTGCTTGAACCACGGCCACCAACTTTGCGCCTGGGTCGCTGATCGCCGGTGTACCTGCGTCACTTAAATAGGCCACCCGTTGACCGCTTTGCAATCGCAAAATCACCTGCTCTGCGGCGCTAGTCTCATTGTGTTGATGCAGCGCCAAAAAAGCACTCGATGGTTTGTCTATGCCATAGCCACGCAGCAAGCTCTGGCTGTGCCGCGTGTCTTCGCAAGCCATGGCGTCGACCAGCGTCAGCACATGCAAAGCCCGCAGGCCCATGTCCGCCAAATTGCCAATGGGCGTGGCCAGTACATACAGGCAGGCTGGCGGATGCGCTTGTGAAGCGCTGGCATCGTGGGCTGCCACTAACGCGGAATCAAAACGTTGAACCAATGAACACCTCTTTACCTGTACCCAACACCAAGCAACGCGGCGATGCTGCCGAGCAACGCGCCTTGCGGCATTTGCTAGACCATGGCCTGACGCTGCTTGCCTCTAACTACCGCACGCCTGGGCGAGGCGGCGGAGAAATTGACCTGATTGTGCGCGAGCGCGATGGGACTTTGGTGTTCGTCGAGGTGAGGGCTCGCGCCAGAGACGATTTTGGGGGAGCGGGTGCCAGCATCAGCGCCACCAAGCGTAAACGTATTGTCTTTGCAGCCAAACACTTTTTGCGCAGGTATCCAACCCCCCCTCCATGCCGCTTTGATGCAGTGCTGCTGCAAGCAGATCGCTTGATCTGGCTCAAAGCCGCGTTTGAGGCGTGAAAGGATTTTGTCAATCTGCAAAGGTATGATTGACTCATGTTAGAGCAACGCATAGAGCAGCAGTTCATCGACAGCGCTGACCTGAAATACCAGTCGGCCCAAACTTTAAGCAAACCCATCGCCGCAGCTGTGGGAGCACTCCTGATGTGTGTCACTGGCGGCGGCAAAGTCATGGCCTGTGGCAACGGCGGTTCAGCGGCAGATGCGCAACACTTTGCCGCAGAGTTTGTCGGACGTTTTGAGCGTGAACGCCCTGAGCTTGGTGCGATTGCCCTGTCTACCGACAGTTCCATCATTACCGCGATCGCCAACGACTACAACTTTGATCAAATTTTTTCCAAACAAGTGCGGGCTTTGGGGCAACCCGGTGATGTTTTGTTGGCCATCTCCACCAGCGGCAATTCCCGCAATGTGCTGGCCGCCATCGAGGCTGCCCATGAAAGAGATTTGATCGTGGTGGCGCTCACCGGCAAGGGCGGCGGCAAAATTACGCAGCTGTTGCGCGAGACGGACGTTCATATTTGTGTGCCCCACGATCGCACGGCGAGAATTCAAGAAGTTCATTTGCTGGTGTTGCACTGTTTGTGCGACGGGGTGGACAGTCAGTTGTTAGGTGAACAGGAGAACCCATCATGAAATCATCTTTTGTCGTCAAAGCCGTCAGTGGCTTGTTGCTGGTCTGTACCTTGAGCGCTTGTGCGCCTTTGATGATTGCCGGCGTAGCGGGCACGGCCATGGTGGCCAGCGACCGACGCACTTCGGGCGCTCAACTCGAAGATGAATCGATTGAGTTGCGTGCGCAGGCACGCATTCGTGACAACTTGGGTGAGCGTGTACATGTGAATGTCACCAGTTTCAACCGGCAGGTCTTGCTCACTGGCGAAGTCACCGCCGAGAAGGACCGCCAAGCTGTGTTGCAACTGGTCGAGCGAATTGAAAATGTCAAAGCCGTGGTGAACGAGTTGGCCGTCATGCCCTTGTCCAATTTGTCTGAGCGCTCCAACGACTTGCTGATTGTCGCCAAAGTCAAAGCCAGCTTTATTGACAGCCGTGACTTGTTCGCCAGTGCCTTCAAGGTTGTGACCGAGCGCGGCACGGTGTATTTGATGGGCCGCGTTACCCAGCGCGAAGCCACCAGCGCAACCCAAGTGACACGCAATGTTGGAGGCGTGAACAAAGTCGTGCGCTTGTTTGAGGTCATCAGCGAGGACGAACTGCGCAACCTGTTGCCCCCACCGGCGCCACCGGCGGAGACGGCCAAGCCTGCCAAGTAAAGGTATTTAGCGCAAGCGCTTGATAAGGCTAGAGGTATCAAAGCGCTTGCCGCCCATGGCTTGCACATCGGCGTAAAACTGGTCGACCAAGGCCGTCACTGGCACTCGTGCACCGTTGCGCTTGGCTTCGTCTATAACCAGCCCCAAGTCTTTGCGCATCCAGTCGACCGCAAAGCCAAAGTCAAATTTATCGGCCACCATGGTTTTGCCACGGTTGTCCATTTGCCAGCTTTGCGCTGCACCTTTGCCAATCACTTCCAACACCTGCTCCATGTTCAGGCCAGCTTTCATGCCAAAGGCAATGCCCTCGGAGAGGCCTTGCACCAAACCAGCAATGCAAACTTGGTTGACCATTTTGGTGAGCTGTCCCGCACCGCTCTCGCCCATCAAGGTGAAAGCTTTGGAGAATGCCATGCCCACAGGCTTGGCGCGCTCAAAAGCAGCGGACTCGCCGCCGCACATGACGGTCAACATGCCGTTGATGGCGCCAGCCTCACCGCCTGAAACAGGCGCATCGACAAAATGCACACCCTTGGTTTTGGCAGCTGCAAATAATTCGCGGGCTACATTGGCCGAGGCGGTGGTGTGGTCGATCAGCAGGGCGCCTGCCTTGGTACCAGCCAAGGCGCCATCGGCACCCAAGATGACGGCACGCAAGTCATCGTCATTGCCCACACAACAAAACACCATGTCCGCGCCAAGGGCAGCTTCACGCGGTGTGGGCGCGCTGGCGTGGCCAGAGAACTCGGCGCACCATTCTTTGGCCTTGGCAGGGTTGCGGTTGTAGACGGTCACATGGTGGCCGGCCAGCGCCAAATGACCTGCCATGGGGTAGCCCATGACACCGAGGCCAATGAAAGCCACTTTGGTGGGGGTGCTGGGTTCGTAGGTTTTGGGGTTGGTGCGGGCCATGGGTGAAAACTTTCCTGAAAACTGAGTTGTTCTATCTTAGCCATCAAGCGTGTCGTGCCAGCTCGCTGGTTGAAATCACGCCTTGGGCTTGCAATTTCGCGAGGCTTTGCGCCAAGGTCTGCATACCCCACTGTGCGCCGGTTTGCAAGGCGTTGGGCAGTTGGGCGGCCTTGTTGTCGCGGATCATTTGCCGCACAGCAGGGCTGGCATAAAGCACTTCATGGGCGGCCACACGCCGCGTGCCATCGGCGCTTTTGCACAAGACCTGATGCACGATACCCAACAACGACAGGCTGAGTTGCTGGCGAACCAGGGCTTTTGTTTCACCAGGGAAGACGTCCACCAAGCGCTCAATCGCTTGGGTGGCGCTGCGGGTGTGCAGCGTGGCCAACACCAAGTGCCCTGTTTCGGCGGCTCGCAAGGCCAGTTCAATGGTGGGCAGGTCGCGCAATTCGCCCACCAAAATGACATCAGGGTCTTGGCGCAACGCGGCGCGTAAAGCCGTGGCGAAGTCCGCACTGTGACCTGGCACATTGCGCTGCTGCACCAAGCTGCTTTGGCTGTAGTGCACAAACTCGATGGGGTCTTCAAGGGTCAGGATGTGCAAAGGCTGGGTCCGGTTGAGGTGGGCCAGCAGGGCTGCCAAGGTAGTGGACTTACCGGAACCCGTGGCACCGGTTACCAGTAGCAAGCCGTTGGGATGTTGCAGCCACTGCGTCAGGCAGGTGGGTGTGTCCAAGTCCTGCAAAAGGGGAATCTGCTCGGGGATGCAGCGCCACACGCTGGACCAACCACGCGCCTGTTCAAACACATTCACCCGAAAGCGGCCAAGGCCTGCGAGGGCGACTGCGGCGTCATGGTCTTGCGCCATCCAGTCAGGTAGAAGTGCCTTCAGTTCTTTCGCCATGAGGTCGCTAAGGAGGGTGCTGTCATCCAGAGCTTGAAGTTCCCCCAGCACCCTTGCCATGGGTGGTGAGCCCGCGCTCAAATGCAGGTCTGAGCCGCCAAGTGCGAGGGTTTGGGCAAGCCAATTTTCAATGCAAGGGTTCATGGGATGGGTCTTGTTACAGTCCCATCATGGATGAACTGAGCAGTCGATATCAAGGGTTAAGTGAACGCATCACACAAGCGGTGTTGCAAGCGGGTCGCCAACCCCACAGCGTGCAGCTGCTGGCTGTGTCCAAAACCTTCCCCGCCGATCAAGTCGCCGCCGTCGCCGCCTTCGGCCAGCGCGACTTTGGCGAAAACTATGTGCAAGAAGGCGTGGACAAAATCGCGGCACTTCAAACTGTGGCGGGCTTGGTGTGGCATTGCATCGGCCCTTTGCAAAGCAACAAAACCCGCTTGGTGGCCGAGCATTTTGATTGGGTGCACAGTGTGGACCGTCTGAAAATCGCCCACCGCTTGAGCGAACAACGCCCCGCCCATTTGCCACCGTTGCAAGTGTGTTTGCAAATCAACATCGATGGCGGCAGCACCAAAGCCGGTGTTGCACCCGCTGATGCGCTGGCCTTGGCGCAAGCAGTGTCGGCCTTGCCGCGACTGGCCTTGCGCGGCCTCATGACCATCCCCGATCCGGTAGCGGGTTTTGACGCACAGGTGGCGGTGCATGCCCAAGCCAAGCGCTTGTTTGATGAACTGCAAACCGCCTTAGGCTTGCCGCACTTTGACACCTTGTCCATGGGCATGAGCGCAGACCTAGAGGCCGCTGTGCAAGCCGGCAGCACCATGGTGAGGGCGGGTACGGCGGTGTTTGGGGCGCGGTAAACAAGCCGTTATCGCGAGCGCAGCGAAGCGATCTGGTTTGCTTCGGCCTTTCAGGCCTCGCAATGACTTAAAACCTCGGCAAATCGGGGTGTGCTATTTGCCCACCACGCACCAGCATCTTGCCGTACTCGGCGCAGCGTTGCAGGGTGGGAATCACCTTGCCGGGGTTGAGCAAACCTTGGGGGTCGAAGGCGCGTTTGACGCCAAACATTTGCTCATTTTCGGCGGCTGAAAACTGCACGCACATGGAGTTGAGTTTTTCCACCCCCACGCCATGCTCGCCGGTCACGGTGCCGCCCATGGCGACACTGGTCTCCAAAATGTCCGCGCCAAACAATTCGCAGCGGTGCAATTGATCAGGGTCGTTGGCATCAAACAAGATGAGTGGGTGCAGATTACCGTCGCCCGCGTGGAACACATTGGCGCAGCGCAAACCGTACTTTTTTTCCATCTCGGCAATCGCCAACAAGATGTCGGCCAAGCGTTTGCGTGGAATGGTCGAGTCCATGCACATGTAGTCGGGGCTGATGCGCCCAGACGCGGGGAACGCATTCTTGCGGCCACTCCAAAACTTCAGTCGCTCGGCCTCATCACGGCTCACCGCGATGGCGGTGGCCCCACAACGTTGCAGCACCGCGCTCATGCGGCCAATTTCTTCTTCAACCTCTTCAGGCGTGCCGTCGCTCTCGCACAGCAAAATCGCCTCAGCACTCAAGTCGTAACCGGCATGCACAAAGTCTTCCACCGCAGCGGTCATGGGCTTGTCCATCATTTCCAGTCCAGCAGGGATGATGCCCGCGGCAATGACGGCCGCCACCGCGTCACCGGCTTTGCGCAGGTCGTCAAAGCTGGCCATGATGCAGCGCGCCAATTGCGGCTTGGGCGTGAGCTTCACAGTCACCTCGGTGGTGACGGCCAACATGCCTTCAGAGCCCACCACCAGTGGCAGCAGGTCCAAGCCTGGGGCATCCAAAGCGTCGCCGCCAAACTCGATGGGCTCGCCGTCCATGGTGAAGCCCTTCACCTTCAAGACGTTGTGCAGGGTCAGGCCATATTTCAAACAATGCACACCGCCGGAGTTTTCCGCCACATTGCCACCAATGGTGCAAGCGATTTGGCTCGATGGGTCGGGTGCGTAGTACAGCCCCAAAGGCGCTGCGGCCTCGCTGATGGCCAAATTGCGCACACCGCACTGCACCACGGCGGTTCGGCTGTGCACATCCATTTTTAAAATTTTGTTGAACTTGGCCAGCGACAAGGTGACGCCTTGGGCATGGGGCATGGCCCCGCCCGACAAACCGGTGCCCGCACCACGCGCCACCACCGGCACGCCCAAGCGGTGGCAGGTGCGCAGGACGTCTTGTATGTGGGTGTAGGTTTCGGGCAGCACCACGCACATGGGGCGTTGGCGGTAGGCGGTCAGGCCATCGCATTCATAGGGCGTGGTATTTTCGCTGGAGGACAGCACCGCATGGGGGGGCAGCACGGCGCGCAACGCAGCAAGGGTGAGGGAGGCTTTTTCAGCGGAGGTGACAGCATTCATCAGGCTACAGACGACTCAAAAACCGCTACTGTAACTGTCAACGCCTGTTCAGGGCTTGGCTACCGATTTCAGGGTTTCTTCAATCACATCGCCATTGGCTAGGGTGATGCGCAGGCGGGCTGGCAAATAGCCATGTGCAGGGCTGAGCCACATATCGATTTTTTGGTCGTATTCGTTGCGAGGCACCCTGTGCAGTTTCAAGCTGTCCAAGTCGCCCATGGGTGTGGCGACTTTTTCGTTGCCCAGCACCGCAAATGTCCAGACCTCGGCTTGCTTGGCCGACACCACTTGAAAACTCAGCTCTTGCCCAGCGTTGCGCAAATCGGGCGTACCCGCCATGGCACCAGCCAACTGCACAAACAGACTGACGCGGTCTTGTGCGCCTTCTTCAATGGCTTGGCTGGGCGTGTTGGCGCTGTAAATCAACACCCCCTTGGCGCGGTCGAAATGTGCCGCTTGTTCTTGGCGAAATTGGTCGCCAAAACGTGTGGGCAGCAAACCTGTGGCACCCATTTGTCCTGCGCTGGTTTGGCTGCGCTTGCCAAATAAAAACGCTTGAATTTCATGGCGCAGTTGGTAGCTGTTGTCTTGCTGCTTCCAGCTGATGCTGGCGTTGGCGGTGTAGCGAACGCCTTTGGAGGTCCCACTCAACTCGTAGTTCAGCAGAGCAGGCGCTGGCCAGACAAACTTGGCCTGCGTCAGCCAAGGCGGTGCAGCGGGGGCTGGGGCGCTGGCGCTTGGCGGCGTGGGAGGTGCAGGTGTTTCAACCGGTGGCGGCACCACTGGCTCAGGCAAGGTTTCTGCGGGTAAGGTTTTTTCGATGGCTGGTGCGGCTGCGGTTTCCAGAGGTTCAGGCGCCGGTGCTGAAGTGCTGGGCAGATCCTCGGGCTTGTCGGCCACATCCAACCGCGCCCTGGCGCCTGAACTGGCCGAGGGGGGTGCCACGACCTTTGCCACTTGGGTTTGTTTGGCGGTGGTGACTGACGGCAAAGGTTTGAGTTCGATAGGGGCTGTGGGTGGGGGCGCAGACAAGCGCAGATGTGCCACGGGTTCAGGCAAGGGCGCGTCGCTCCCACTGAGCGAGGTGGAGAGGGTTTGTAAACCCAGCAAATGCAAGACGAGCACTACCACCACCAAGCCCCAAGCCGAAGGGCGATGCAAAGATGGCGCTGGATAGAATGCTTGCATGAAACTGGCTACTTACAAAGACGGGTCTCGCGATGGGCAATTGGTGGTGGTGTCGCGTGATTTAACCACTGCTCATTATGCGAGCGGCATTGCCACCCAGCTGCAACAGGTCTTGGACGATTGGAACTTCCTCTCCCCCCAGCTGCAAGACCTGTCGCAGACCTTGAACCAGGGCAAAGCGCGACATGCATTTCCCTTTGACCCCAAGCTGTGCATGGCGCCCTTGCCCCGTGCTTACCAATGGGCCGATGGTTCGGCCTATATGAACCATGTGGAGTTGGTGCGCGCTTCCCGCAACAGCGAGGTGCCTGCCAATTTTTACGAAGACCCCTTGATGTACCAAGGCGGCAGCGACGACTTTTTAGGCCCTTGCGACGATGTGGTGTGCCCCAGCACTGACTATGGCATTGACTTCGAGGCCGAGGTGGCGGTCATCACTGCCGATGTGCCCATGCAAGCCACGCCGGAGCAGGCGTTGGACGGCATACGTTTGGTGATGATTGCCAACGATGTGTCGCTGCGCCGTCTCATCCCCAACGAGCTGGCCAAAAACTTTGGCTTTCTTCAAGGCAAGCCCGCCACCGCGTTCAGCCCCGTGGCCGTTACCTTGGACGAGTTGGGCGACGCGTGGGAGCAGGGTCGCTTGCACCTGAGCATGCGTGTCGACTGGAACGGCAAGCGTGTGGGCATGTGCGAAGCCGGTCCTGAGATGACGTTTCATTTCGGTCAACTTATTGCCCATCTGTGCAAAACCCGCAATGTGCGCGCTGGCAGCATCATCGGCAGCGGCACCGTCAGCAACAAGTCGGTCGAGGTCGATGGCCGCAAAGACTGGCCCAAGGGCTACAGCTGCATCGCCGAAAAACGCGCCATCGAAATCATCTTGGACGGCAAAGCCAGCACCGACTTTATGCAGTTCGGTGACACGGTGCGCATCGAAATGAAAGGGCGGGATGGTCAAAGCATGTTTGGCGCGATAGACCAAACCATCTCGCCGCTTACAACCAAATGTCATTTATGAAAGCCATTGACTACAGCGCTTACACCACCCTGTCCATCACCCGCCGAGGCCCCAAGGACAGCGTGCTGGACATCCAAATGAAAGCACGCAACGGCAAACTGCCCACCGCCGGCCACGACGGTCACGAAGAACTGTGCGAAATATGGCGCGATGTGGGGCGTGACGATAGCGTGCGCTGCGCGGTGCTGCGCGGCGAGGGCATGGGGTTTTCGGGTGGCGGCGACTTGCAACTGGTGCAAGACATGGCCGAGGACTTTGAGGTGCGTACACGGGTATGGAAAGAGGCGCGGGACTTGGTCTACAACGTCATCAATTGCGACAAGCCCATCGTCAGTGCCCTGCACGGCCCAGCTGTGGGCGCTGGTTTGGTGGCAGGTTTGTTGGCCGACATTTCCATTGCCGCCAAAAGCGCCAAGATCGTCGATGGCCATACCCGCTTGGGCGTGGCCGCAGGTGACCACGCTGCCATCATTTGGCCCTTGTTGTGCGGCATGGCCAAAGCCAAGTACTACCTGTTGCTTTGTGAAGCGGTCAGCGGCGAAGAGGCCGAGCGCATTGGGCTGGTGTCTTTGTGCGTGGAAGACGACCAATTGCTCAACAAGGCTTATGAAGTGGCGGACAAATTGGCCAATGGCAGCCAAAGCGCCATCCGCTGGACCAAGTATTCCTTGAACAACTGGCTGCGCCAAGCCGGGCCTGCATTTGACACCTCGCTGGCGCTGGAATTCATGGGCTTTGCCGGCCCCGATGTGCGCGAAGGCGTGGCTGCATTGAAAGCCAAGCGACCTGCCGATTTCGGCTGACCAAGTTCCTTGCTTAGAATGCAGGCCATGAACACTTTCA
>CAMDIP010000023.1 GCA_945899335.1 Bordetella parapertussis | reverse complement strand
GAAAAGTAGATAAAAACAGTAACCTCTTCACGGTGTGGGCTTGATTAGATAGAGTTACATTTACAGACCATTAAGGAAAACCTATTATGCGCAGCTTTTTTTCCAGTCCCGAAAAGCTTTTTTTCACACTTTTTTTGACCGCTTGGGTTCTTCAAGCGAATGCTCAAGAGTCTGAAAAACTCCACCAACGCGCCAATGCCGCCATGTGCGCCAACTGCCATGGCAGCGAAGGCCGCACGGTTGAAAAGTCTGCCGTTCCCGCCTTGGCTGGTTTGCCTCGTGAGTACTTCATACAGCAAATGCAAGCTTACAAAGATGGGAGTCGTAAAGCCACTGTGATGCATCAAATCAGCAAAGGCTTTAGCGATGCCCAAATCGCCAGCATGGCTGATTACTTTTCTGCCCAGCCCCGCTGAAAGCGCCGTATGAAAAGACGACATCTACTTCAACTGGGCTTGGCTGTTGGCGCATCCCCTGCACTGCTAGGCCATTCGGTTTTTGCGCAAACTGCAGCCAGCAAAGCACGGGTCATTGTGATTGGTGGTGGCTACGGTGGGGCGACTGCCGCCAAATACATCCGTGTTTTATCTAACTACAACATTCCTGTTCTCCTGATTGAACCTCAGTCAGATTTCATTTCATGCCCTATGTCCAATTTGGTCATTGGTGGCAGCAAATCTTTAAGCGACATCACCACCTCTTACGATGCGCTTACACAAAAGCATGGCGTCAAAGTCATCCGCGATCGCGTCACCAGCATCGATCCAAATAAAAAAACAGTTTCGCTGTCTAACGGTCCCACCTTGCCTTATGACAAACTTGTTTTGTCACCCGGTGTTGACATGATGTTTGACAGCATCGAGGGTTTGAAAGCGGCCAACGACAAGGGCCGCATCTTGCAAGCTTGGAAAGCAGGTGCAGAAACCACGGCTTTGCGCAAACAACTGCAAGATATGCCCGATGGCGGTGTATTCGCACTGACCGTACCCGAAGCGCCCTACCGCTGCCCCCCAGGCCCGTATGAACGCGCCAGCCAAGTGGCGCATTACTTCAAGCAGGCCAAGCCCAAATCCAAGGTGCTCATTCTGGACGCCAACCCAGATGTCACCTCCAAAGGAGCTTTGTTTAAAAAATTCTGGTCGGAAAACTACAAAGACATCATCGAATTCAGACCCAACCATAAAGTCACTGCTGTCGATGGGCAAGCGGGACTTATCAAATTCGACGTCCAAGAAAACGTGCGTGCAGATATTTTGAATGTCTTGCCCGATATGCGTGCCGGCAGCATCGCGGTGCAAGCTGGCTTGGCCACGGCAAACAAACGTTGGTGTGGCGTTAACTATTTGACCTTTGAATCCACGGTTGCCAAAGATATCCATATCTTGGGTGACGCCATGCTGGCTGCCCCTGCCATGCCTAAATCAGCACACATGGCGAACTCGCATGCCAAAGTGGCTGCTTCTGCCATCGTGGCTCAACTCAGCGGACTTGATATCAACCCAGCACCTTTCTTAACCAACACCTGCTATAGCTATGTCAGTGACAACATGGTGGTTCATGTGGCTTCTGTGCATCAATTCAACTTGGAAGAAAAAACCTATAAAACAGTTCCTGGCTCGGGAGGAGTTTCCTCCGAAGCCAATACGTTGGAAGCTACCTACGCATGGAACTGGGCACAAAATATTTGGGCTGACAGCTTGCTATAGGCTTGCCAGTTCGCACTAAATCATTCCTGGCGCTTGGTAAGCCACTCGTCCATCCACCAAGGTTGCTCTGACTTGGGCAGTCATTTCGCTGCCGCTCAGCTCAAATGCAAAAGGCGTGTGTTTGCATTGGCTGCGAAGGTTTTCAGGCAATACTTGCCAACTTGCATGTGGGTCTAGTACACACACATCAGCGGGAGCCCCAAGGGTTAAACCACCCCGATCGGGCAGTCCTAAAAGCGCGGCGGGTGCACTGGTAATCACCTGTAAGGCACGCAGTTTGTCTACCTGACTTTGTGCCGCCCATTTCAGGCTGGCACTCAGCAATAACTCCAAACCTGTGGCCCCTGGCTCAGCTTGTGCAAACGGCAAAGCCTTGGCGTCGCCCTCGACAGGCGTGTGATCTGACACCAAGATATCAATGGTGCCATCGGCCAAACCCTGACGCAGGGCTTCACGGTCGCGCTGTTGCCGCAGCGGCGGGGTCAATCGAGCCCGCGTATCAAAGTAACCAATATCTGCATCGGTGAAATGCAGGTTATGGATACTGACATCACAAGACAATGGCAGCCCTTCGGCCTTGGCCGCACGAACCAAGGCTACACCTGCTGAACTTGAGAGTTTGCTCACGTGGACGCGTGCACCTGTCATGCGCATGAGGTCAATATAGGTATGCAGTGCAATGGTCTCGGCCGCCACGGGCACACCACTCAAACCCATGCGGGTAGCCAAGGGGCCGCTGGCAACAATGCCTTTGCCTAGATAGCTGTCTTGCGCTCTGAGCCACACAGCATAGCCAAAGGTCGCGGCATATTGCATGGCACGTTGCAGGCTCTGTGTATTCGAAATGGCGTACTCTGCTTGCGTAAAGCCGACACACCCCGCTTGGGTCAACTCCACCATGGGCGTCAAAATCTCTCCCTCAAGACCACGCGTCAATGCGCCTAGTGGATAAACATTGGCCAGATGCAGCCTCTTGGCACGAAACTGCAACATCTCCACCAAGCCGGGTTCATCGAGCACCGGTTGGGTGTCTGGCAAACACACCACACTGGTGACACCGCCTGCTACCGCGGCAGTTAACTCACTCTGGAGCATGCCCTCGTGTTCATGACCCGGTTCACCTAGGCGAGCGCAGGCGTCCACCAAACCAGGGATGACCCAGCAGTTCGATGCATCAATGTGTTTATCTGCATGGAAGTCTTTGGAGACTTGGCCCATGGCCACCACTTTGCCGTCTGCTATAGCCAGATCTGCCTTGGCATCAAAGCCACTAGCAGGATCAATCAAATGACCGTTATGAATCAAAATTTTCATGCATCATTCCCCGCAACGATAGACATCACTGCCATACGCACAGCAATGCCGAAAGTCACCTGATTCAGAATCACACTTTGTGGACCATCTACCACCGCAGATTCAATTTCAACGCCTCGGTTGATAGGCCCAGGGTGCATGACGATGGCATCGGGTTTGGCTACTTGCAACCTGGCAGTTGTCAAACCAAAATTTTTGAAATATTCCTGACTAGAAGGAAGCAAAGCGCCGGTCATGCGCTCGTTTTGCAAGCGCAAAGCGATGACCACATCACAATCGCGAATACCTTCTTCAAGGCTGTGGAAAACCTTCACGCCAAGTTGGGACAGGTCCGAAGGAATCAATGTGCGCGGCCCCACCACCCGAACCTCGGCACATCCTAAAGTGGTGAACGCATGGATATCTGAACGCGCCACGCGGGAATGCAAAACATCCCCCACGATCGCTACACGCAGGTTGGAGAAGTCCTTTTTAAAGTGACGAATCGTGTAGGCATCTAGCAAACCCTGAGTAGGGTGTGCATGGCGTCCGTCTCCTGCATTGACTACATGCACATGGGGAGCTACGTGCTCGGCAATCAGGTAAGGGGCGCCAGACTCGCTGTGGCGAACCACAAAAATATCAGCGGCCATCGCACTCAAGTTGGCAATGGTGTCGAGCAAGGTTTCACCCTTGCTGGCTGAAGAACGGGCGATATCCAGATTGAACACATCTGCACTGAGTCTTTTGGCAGCAATTTCAAATGTGGTGCGGGTGCGTGTGCTGTTTTCGAAAAAGAGATTGAATACAGACTTTCCTCTTAAGAGTGGCACTTTCTTCACATCTCGGTCACTCAGCGAAACAAACTGTGTAGCCGTATCCAAGATATGTGTCAGGATCTCACGCGACAAACCTTCGGTGGACAGCAAATGAATGAGTTCGCCATTTTTGTTCAGTTGGGGGTTGCGTTTGTACAGCATGGACTAGCCTTCCAATGAAAACGCAAATTGGCCTTGACTGTCTTGCTTCAAACGCAAGGTCTGCTCTGCAGGTAAATCCACATGGGTGATTGCCACATCAGCCTGAATGGGCAACTCACGTCCTGAACGATCCACCAATACCGCCAGATGAACCGCTTTGGGTCGACCATAGTCAAACAATTCATTGACCACAGCGCGTATGGTACGGCCAGTGAAAAGCACATCGTCAATCAACCAAATGACGGCGCCCTCCACCTCGAAGGGCAGTTTGGTAGCAATGCTTTCTGCTATGCCACGCTGAGAAAAATCATCTCTGTGCAAAGAGGAAGACACGATGCCAAAGGGAACTTGTCGGGCCAAGTCACGCTGTAATCGTTCGGCTAACCAAGCGCCACCCGAGGTGATGCCCACCAAATGCGCCTCAGGTACAAGCGTGTTTTGCAAGCTCATCAACAACTGTTGGTACAGCGCTTGTGCATCAAGTGATGAATATTCAGTGTTCATGGGTTCAGGCTTCGCAGAAATTGATCCAAGATGACACATGCAGAAGCCGCATCCAGATCTACCGCACCTTGGCTGCGTGCCTCGGTGGTTGAATAGCGTTCGTCTACTTCAAAGACTGGCAACTGGTAACGCCCCCGCAGTTGCCTTGCAAATTTTTGTGCGTGAAGGGTATTTTCATGCGCTGCGCCATCGGGGTGGTAGGGCACACCCACAACCAAAGCGTCAGGTTGCCATTCGTCAATATGCTTGGTGATAGACGCCCAGCGTGCTTGGCCTGAGCCGTTGACCGTAGCTTGCGGCTTGGCTTGACCCAGCAGGCGGGAAGCATAGGCAACGCCGGTACGTTGTTGTCCAAAGTCAAAAGCCAAAAAAGAGTGCAACTCGGTTGCTGCGGTTTGGGACACCGCCAGACTCACGCGTGGCCCGCCTGAGGTGAAAGCATCCAAGCTTGCAAACCTAAAAGAGCCAATGCACGGTCATAACGCTGATCTATGGGTGTGTCAAAAATCACCTGCGGATCTGCTTGCACTGTGAGCCAGCTGTTCTCACCCAGTTCTGACTCAAGCTGCCCTTGCGCCCATGCAGAATACCCAAGGGTGATAAGCACCCGTCTAGGGCCGGCACCGGTGGACAAGGCCTCGAGCACATCTTTGGAGGTGGTCATCTCCAAGCCACCTGGGATAGACAAGGTAGAGGCATAGGCGGCCTCGCTGGCCTCAGCAGCTGTCATGGTGTTGGACAAGGGCTCATGTAAAACAAATCCACGTTCTGTGTGTACAGGGCCACCCTGAAAGACGGGAATTTCAATCAAATCGGTTCGACCCAAATTGAGCTCAACCTTTTCGAACAGGTCTTGCATACGCAAGGTACTGGGTTTGTTGATAATCAAGCCCAAAGCACCTCGGTCGCTGTGCTCGCACATGTAAACCACACTGCGATTGAATGATTCGTCCATCAAACCAGGCATGGCGATCAAAAAATGATGCGTAAGGTTGATAGGCTCGAAATCTTGGGTCATTTCGTTATTTTAAAGGGTGAAGATGAAGCCAGACTCTCGGGACATTTTTGATCGCTCTCTGGTGTGGTTTAGACGCGATTTACGCACGGATGACCACACGGCACTGCACCATGCCCTGCTGAGGAGCAAGCAAGTTTTTTGCGTCTTTATTTTTGACACCGCCATTCTTGAAACCCTTCCACGCCATGACCGGCGGGTGGCATTTATCCACGGCAGCTTGCTCGATATGGACCAGCAACTGCGCACACTTTCAGGCCACGAACAGGCTGGTCTTTTGGTACGCCACGGAGAACCGACGGCCTGTTTGCAGCAACTGGTCACACAACTGGGTGTTCAAGCGGTCTTTACCCACCATGATGATGAACCCTATGCATTGATGCGGGACACAGCAGTCAAAGGTGCGCTTGCCAACCTTGGCACCTCTTTTGTCAGCTTCAAAGACCATGTGGTGTTTGAGCGAAGAGAAATCTTGACCCAAAACGGTCAGCCCTATGGTGTTTTCACGCCTTACAAAAACAATTGGTTAAAAAAAGTCACGGCTGCCGACTTGGCTGAAAAACAAGTCAGGCCTGCAGACGGTCAACTTGCACCCATTCCTGCTGCTTTGCAGCGTCCCATCCCGAGCCTAGAAGAGATTGGGTTTGAAGCTGTCGATTTACCCGCGCTTCACATACACCCTGGGGCAAGTGGCGCACAGCTATTACTCAAAGATTTTGTCAACCGTATCAGCCACTATCAGCAAACACGCGACTTTCCCAGCGTGAAGGGACCGAGCTACCTGAGTGTGCATTTGCGTTTTGGCACTGTGTCGACCAGGCGTTTGGCCCGACTGGCATACCCTTTGGCAGTTGAGGGGGACACAGGTGCCCAAACATGGCTTGGCGAGTTGATTTGGCGGGATTTTTACCACCAAATATTGCACCACCACCCGATAGTTGTGGAGCAATCATTTAAACCTGCTTATGACGCGATTGTTTGGGAAACAGGCAAGGAAGCTAAACAATTGTTTGCTGCATGGTGCGAGGGGCGAACAGGCTATCCATTGGTGGATGCGGCCATGGCCCAAATCAACCAAACCGGCTATATGCACAACCGCTTACGCATGGTGGTGGCCAGTTTCTTGGTGAAAGACTTGGGCATCAATTGGCGCTGGGGAGAACAGTATTTCGCTCAGCACCTGATCGATTTTGATTTGGCCGCCAACAACGGGGGTTGGCAGTGGGCCAGTTCCAGTGGCTGCGATGCACAGCCTTACTTCCGTATCTTTAACCCCATCAGTCAAAGCGAAAAGTTTGATCCGCAGGGGAAATTTATTCGCCGCTATTTGCCCCAACTTGCAGCGCTGCCCAACGACGCCATTCACGCACCTTGGTTGGCCAAGCCCTTGGTCTTGGAAGCGGCCAATGTCACGCTAGGCAAGACTTACCCGCTTCCCATCGTGGACCACGCCAATGCCCGCTTGAAAACCCTCATGCGCTACAGCGTCGTGAAAAGCAAGAACGACTGAACTAGCAGGTCGACTAGATTTGAACCATTTCAAAATCTTCCTTTCGCGCGCCACACTCTGGGCAAGTCCAATTCATGGGTACTTGCTCCCAAGGGGTGCCTGGGGCAATGCCCTCTTCAGGCGCTCCAGTAGCTTCGTCGTAAATCCACCCACAAATCAAGCACATCCAAGTCTTGTTCACAGTCATTTCTTTCCAGTTAATTAAGCAAAACCCGCTGAAGCGGTGGCATAGAATGAAACAGATTCTATAGATGGCACATGAACACTACTCCCCCCTTGCCTGATGAAGGCCAATCTGAGGAAATGGCGCACCCTTGCGTGCTTTGTTTCAATGCCAACGACCCCAGCGGCGCGGGCGGTTTAACCGCAGACATTTTGGCAATGTCGTCTGTGGGCGCTCATGTGTTGGCCATCTCCACGGGCAGTTATGTGCGCGATACCGCCGAGGTTTTCGACCATATCGCGATCGACGATGAAGCGGTCGACGAACAAGCCCGCACCATCTTGGAAGACATTGCGGTTCAGGTGATCAAAATAGGTTTTTGTGGCTCTCCTGATGTTCTCTCCACGGTAGCTGAAATTTGCGCTGACTACGCTGATGTGCCAGTGGTTGCCTATATGCCTAGCCTGTCGTGGTGGCAAGATGAACCCATCGACGCCTACCAAGACGCTTTCATGGAACTGGTGTTGCCTCAAACAACGGTTTTGGTGGGCAACCACAGCACCTTGTGGCGTTGGTTGCTTCCAGAATGGGGCAGTGACCGCAGCCCCAGCGCCAGAGATTTGGCCAAGGCCGCGGCAGACAAGGGTGTGCCTTACACGTTTGTCACTGGCATGCCCCAAACGGGCGGCCAACATATGGAAAATGCATTAGCAACTCCCTTGAATGTGATGGTCAGCGAAACCATTGAGCGCTTTGATGCGGTCTTCACTGGCGCCGGCGACACCTTGAGCGCAGCTTTGGCTGGGTTGCTGGCCATGGGTGACGATTTGGAAGCTTCCGCTGCAGAGGCCCTTGGTTACCTCGATGGCAGCTTGGACGCCGGTTTTCGCCCAGGCATGGGACACGCCGTTGCTGATCGGCTGTTTTGGGCGCACAGCGTAGACGAAGGTAGCGGGTTTGAAGATGGCGACGATGCTGCTGCCACAGCTGACGACTTCTCATTGCCCGCCCACCAAACACGACATTGATTTTTATTCACTGAAACCATGACTGATCTGAACCAAACCCTTTTCGACCGCGCGCGCCTTGTCATTCCTGGCGGCGTCAATTCCCCTGTACGCGCCTTTCGCGCAGTGGGTGGCACACCGCGATTTGTCAAACGCTCACAAGGCGCTTATTTTTGGGACGCCAACGACAAGCGCTATATCGACTACATCGGCTCTTGGGGCCCGATGATTTTGGGCCACGGCCACCCAGCGGTGGTTGAAGCCGTGCAAAAAGCGGTGCTTGAAGGCTTCTCCTACGGCGCTCCTACCGAGCGCGAAATTGAACTCGCCGAAGCGCTCTTAAAGTTGATGCCTTCGATGGAGATGGTGCGCTTGGTGAGTTCGGGCACCGAGGCCGGTATGAGCGCCTTGCGCCTGGCCCGTGGCGCCACCGGCCGCAGCAAGATCATCAAGTTCGAGGGCTGTTACCACGGCCACGCCGACGCTTTGTTGGTGAAAGCCGGTTCGGGCTTGGCTACCTTTGGCAACCCCACCAGCGCCGGTGTACCACCCGAAGTGGTGCAACACACCTTGGTGCTGGAGTTCAACAACATTCCCCAACTGGAAGAAGCCTTCGCCCTGCACGGCAAAGAGTTGGCTTGCTTGATGATCGAGCCCATCGCCGGCAACATGAACTTTGTGCGCGCCAGCGCCCCCTTCATGAAGCGCTGCCGCGAGCTGTGCAGCCAACACGGCGTATTGTTGGTGTTTGACGAGGTGATGACCGGCTGCCGCGTGGCTTTGGGCAGTGCGCAAAGCGTTTACGCCCAATCCATCCCGGGTTTCGAGCCCGACCTGACGGTGTTGGGCAAAGTGATTGGCGGGGGCATGCCCCTGGCCGCCTTCGGTGGCAAACGCGCGGTGATGGAACAACTCGCACCCTTGGGGCCGGTCTACCAAGCGGGCACCTTGAGCGGCAACCCCGTGGCCACGGCTTGCGGCTTGGCCACCTTGAAAGAAATTTCCAAGCCCGGCTTTTTTGACGCGCTGTCAGCCCGCACCCAAAGTTTGGTCGATGGCCTGAAAGACGCTGCTTCCAAAGCCGGCGTGCCCTTCAGCGCCGATTGCCAAGGCGGCATGTTTGGTTTCTTTTTGCTGCCTGAGTTGCCGCAAAACTATGCCAAGGTCATGACCAGCGACAGCCCCAAGTTCAACCAACTCTTCCACGGCTTGCTTGACAAAGGGGTCTACATTGCGCCTGCGTTGTACGAGGCCGGCTTTGTCAGTGGTGCTCACTCGGCAGAAGACATTGCCGCCACGGTGCAGGCGGCAGCCGAAGTGTTTTCCACTTTATGAATCAACTGCTGCTAAAACTGGCGTATGTTGTGCTTTGCCTCACGGCAACGTCAACCATTGCACAAGCCGGGAGCGAGTTTTCAGAGGCTTTTGCCAATCCAACTCAACCCAAATCAGTTTGGCTTAACGCTGGGTTTTATACTTTGCACTTTGATCATGACAAAGGCTTGCGTAACGCCAACCCAGGCCTAGGGATTGAATGGGCCTTGAATGAAACCTATTCGTTGACCGCTGGTGGCTTTAAAAACAGCGATCACCAACACTCCAATTACCTTGGCATGTATGTCATGCCGTGGCGATGGGAGTCCTTCAAACTGGGTGCGGTGGTGGGTACTTTTGATGGCTATCCGCGAGCCAATCAAGGCGGCTGGTTCCCAGCCTTGGTACCCATGGTGTCATTCGAGCGCGAAAGCTGGGGTTTGAACACAGCCATCGTCCCAACCGTCAAGGGCAAGTTACACGGAGGAATCAGCTTTCAACTGAAATACAAACTCACTCCCTGACACCATGAAAACTTCCCCAGAGTAATCGAAGGGAGAAGAAGTAATTACTTGATATTGATGTACTTGGTGACCCAGCAATTCAATTGAACAGTTAATCTTTAATTAAAAATTATTTATTTATTGAAATGGCCTGTGCATGGGTAGCCATATCGAAAGCTTTTGCTTTACCAATGTAAAACCGGTCTATGCGCCAGTCTTTCAAAACCTCGATCGCCAAATCAAATTCAGCTGTATCCAAACTATATAGAGCCTTAACTGAAAACTCTATATCGGACTCTAGGGAAAGAATGAGTTTGGAAAAAGTTTGTCCAACAGCAGAATTCGGGTTTTGTTCTATCAATTTTTTAGCTTGCTTGATGGCGCGCATGGAATACCCCAAATAAGTTGGGTAATCCTACAACAGTTCTTATCTGTTTTTTATGTCAAGAGTATGACAAATTGATCAATATCAATGACGGAAGTGACGAACGCCAGTGAACACCATGGACACACCTCGCTCATCTGCGGCAGCAATGACCTCACTGTCACGCACAGAACCACCCGGTTGAATCACACACACAGCACCCTCATCAACCACCACATCCAAGCCGTCTCTGAAAGGGAAAAAAGCATCACTTGCCACCACAGAATCTTTAAGCGACAACATGGCATGACCCGCTTTGATGCCAGCCATGCGAGCTGAATCGAGTCGACTCATTTGCCCAGCACCCACGCCTAATGTCATGGCGTTTGCGGCAAACACAATGGCGTTACTCTTGACAAACTTGGCCACCCTCCAAGCAAACAATAAATCTTGCCTTTGGGCCGCACTGGGTTGAAGCTTTGTCACGACTTGCATGTCTTCTAGGCGAAGCAAATGGTTGTCAGCCGTTTGCATGAGCAAGCCTGAACCAATGCGTTTGACATCGATAGCGTTAAGCCCTTGAGACCAAGCATCACCACCACCTGGGGGGAGCGCAATTTGCAACACCCGAACATTGGCTTTGGTTTGCAGCAATTGCAGCGCTTCACCGGTGAACGAAGGTGCCATCAGCACTTCAACAAACTGTTGACCTAAGGCTTGCGCCGTTGCTATATCGACAGGACAGTTAAAAGCGATGATGCCGCCAAACGCAGAAGTAGGATCGGTTTGATAGGCTTTTCGGTAGGCAGACAATGCATCATCTGCCAATGCAACGCCACAAGGGTTGGCATGTTTGACAATGACGCAAGCAGGCGAATCGAAACTCTTGACGCACTCCCATGCGGCATCTGCGTCAGCAATATTGTTATAGGACAACTCTTTGCCTTGCAACTGACGCGCTGTAACCAAAGACCCAGGTGCTGGGTGCGTGTCTCTATAAAAAGCAGCAAGTTGGTGGGGATTTTCCCCGTAGCGCAGATCTTGTAACTTGATGAACCGACCATTGGCTTGGCCAGGAAAAATGCTTCTTTGTTCGGTGGATAAATCTAAGGACGACAGGTAGTCGCTGATCGCACCGTCGTATTGACTGATTCGATTGAAAGCACTCACTGCCAATTGAAAACGGGTCAATTCACTCAAGGTATTTTTTTGCTGCAACTCGTTGAGCACCATTGCATATTGGCTGGTGTCGGTCACGACTGCCACATGTTTCCAATTTTTAGCGGCACTGCGCACCATAGCAGGCCCGCCAATGTCGATATTTTCAATGGCCTCATCCAGCGAGCAGTCCAAAGAGGCCACGGTAGCCTCAAAAGGATAGAGATTCACGACCAACAAATCAATGGCTTCGATGCCGTGGGCTTGCAAAGCTTGCATGTGCGCAGGCACATCACGGCGCGCTAACAATCCGCCATGAACCACAGGGTGCAAGGTTTTCACTCGACCGTCCAGCATCTCGGGAAAACCTGTCAATTCGGCTACCTCTTCAACTGGCAAGCCTTGCGCACTGAGGAGTTGAGCAGTACCGCCTGTGGAAATCAACTCAATACCTAGCAAATGCAAAGCTTGGGCGAACTCCACAATTCCAGTCTTGTCAGAGACGGAAATAAGCGCTTTCATAGAATTCCTTTTTTCACTTGCTGCAGTGCAAAGCAGTTGATCACAATAATTTGTGTTCAGTGAGCTTCTTGCGCAAGGTGTTTCGATTCAAACCAAGCCAAACAGCCGCGCGTGACTGATTGCCCTCGGCATGCTTCATAACGACATCAAGCAAAGGTTTTTCCATCACATGAATCATCATATTGTGCAGTTGATCTGGATCTTCTCCGCGTAGATCTTTGAAATAGACCTCTAAGCTGTGGCG
>CAMDIP010000022.1 GCA_945899335.1 Bordetella parapertussis | reverse complement strand
CTAAGGGCAGTGGCCAACCCTTGTTGACAGTTTGAAGAAGTTGCAGGAAATTAGCACCTACGCCAGGGCCGTACACCAAGGGGATACGCAAGATGACGATCTGCATACCTGTGTCAGAAGAGATTTCCCACAAACCTTGCTCGGCTTCCCATTTGGAGGCGGCATAGGCATCTTCGGGGGCGGGCGTATCGGTCTCTAGATAGGCTTTAGGGCTTCCCTCGCCGTTAACCTTGGCAGAGCTTAGGAAAACAAACCGCCGCACACCTGCAGCAGCAGCTTGTCTTGCAAGATTTAAAGTACCTTCGGTATTGACTGCATGAAATGCAGCATAGGCATCTGTTGAGGTTTCTTGGGTGATATGCACCCGCGCAGCAAGGTGAACAACATCCGAGACGCCCTCTAAGGCTTGCGACCAAGCCGTGTAAGCGTTGATATCACCTACGCTGATGCATTTATGGTGGGCGGAATTTTTAGCTTGGGTTCTGATCGCTATTTGATAAGGCAACTTGCGTTGCATCAGCGCCGACACAAGATGCTGGCCCACAAAACCCGTTCCCCCTGTTAATAGCAAACTCATAGGGCTGGGCTGGCGGAATAAACCAAAATTTCAGGCTTTAAGCTTTTCAGCCATATGCACCCAATCCACCACCTCGTCGCTGGGTTGGTAACCAGGCACCAAGCTTTGCAGCAAGCCTCGAATCTTGGGCACATCATTGGTTTGCACAGCCATATTAATTTCGTCTAATTGCAGTTGCAACTTGTGCCAAGGCATGAAGTCTTCGTTCGCCTTCATGATGCGAGGATGCTGTGTGGGTTGGGGGTTATCACCAATTAACAATTCCTCGAAGAGCTTTTCACCTGGGCGCAAGCCGGTGATAGCAATTTCAATATCCCCATCGGGATGCAGTTCATCCTTCAAAACCAGGCCGGACAGCTCCACCATGCGTTTGGCAAGGTCAAAAATACGAACCGGTTGACCCATGTCCAGCACAAACACATCACCGCCTGTACCCATGGCGCCTGCTTGAATCACCAACTGAGCGGCCTCAGGAATGGTCATGAAATAACGGGTGATATCCGCATGCGTCAAAGTGATGGGGCCACCCGACTTGATTTGGTCGCGAAAGAGAGGCACCACCGAGCCGCTAGACCCCAAAACATTGCCAAAGCGAACCATGGAAAAAGTGGTGGTGGCTTGAATTGAATGATGCTGGGCCAAGGCTTGTAAGACCATCTCTGACAAACGCTTGGATGCTCCCATGACATTGGTGGGTCGAACAGCTTTATCGGTGCTGATCAACACAAAATTATGCACGCCATGGGTTGCCGCAACTTCTGCACATACACGGGTGCCAAGGACGTTGTTGCGCACACCCTCGCTGGGGTTGTGCTCCACCAACGGCACGTGCTTGTAGGCCGCTGCGTGGTAAACCGTTTGCGGCTTCCACGTAGCCATGATGTCGTTCATTCGCACCGCATCACACACAGAGGCCAGCAAGGGAATCAGCTCGCAAGCTTCACCTTCGGCAGTATGGGTTTCCAACTGTGTTTGCAGTTCTTGGTGTATTTGATAGAGCGCGAATTCACTCATGTCTACCAACAGCAACTTTTGCGGCAGGGTGCTGAGTATTTGGCGACATAACTCACTGCCAATGCTGCCACCCGCACCTGTCACCAACACGGTTTTGCCATGGGTATTGCGGTTGAGCAGCAAGCCGTTGGGTTTAACGGGCTCTCGACCCAGCAAGTCGTCGATGTCAAGCTCGCGCAAATCATTCACCGTGATGCGACCAGATGCAATGTCACTGAGGTGAGGCAAGGTACGCACCGACAACTTGTGTGCACTTAAACTTTTCAAAATTTCATTGCGCCGCTGGCGAGAGACCGAGGGCAAAGCCAGCAAAACATCGGTGACAGGCATTTCAACCAAGACCTCGTCCAAGTCGGAAGGGTTCAAGATGGGTAAGCCATTGAGCACATTACCTTGTAATCGATCGTCGTCATCCAAGAACCCCACCACGCGCATCTCAAAGCTGTTTTCCATGGCCGAGGCTAATTGACGCCCTGCACTTCCCGCGCCATAAATCAGCACTTGAGGCAGCTTGCTTTTGTTGATTTGGCTGAGGTAC
Organism: Bordetella parapertussis; assembly: GCA_945899335.1. Classification (GTDB taxonomy): domain Bacteria; phylum Pseudomonadota; class Gammaproteobacteria; order Burkholderiales; family Burkholderiaceae_C; genus Limnohabitans. Next base: position 10,272 of record CAMDIP010000022.1, on the reverse strand, counting down.
AAGCCACCCAGCCAGACTCGTGCAAAAGCGCGAGAGGCCCCAACCAAAATTAACATCAGCAGCGGCTGAATCAGACCTATGGTTCTGGGCACACCTTGAAAGCTATAAAAGGTGAACAAGGAGGCAAATAGCAAGCCATATAAAAACATGGCACGTGCCATGGCGGCCATGGCCGGCAAGCCGCTGTAGCGGAAGATGGCGCGGTAAAGGCCTGAAAAAATAAAGATGGGTATCGCTATAAAAATGGAAGCGAATACGGGCAAAAGCACGGGTCCGGATAGGGCGACAAATTCGGTTAAGCGCAGGTAGTATGAAAACCAAACGGCCATTACACAAATAGAAATATCTACTGTTAAAACAAAAGCACGTTTTAAGGGCCTAGACATTGCCAACATAAATAGATTGACAGCTCTAATTGAATAATTGAATTTATAAAACATCATTAATATATGATTGAGTTCATGTACTAAAACATTAGCTCAAGTAATTTAATTGGGTATTTGGCAAGAATTTTAAAAAGATTTGTGTTGATTCCATTTTCATTACATGCGCGAACGACCTCTCTATTCAATATGAGCCTGTTTCGCCAACTACTGTTACTCACGCCGCCAGCTTGCATGTTCACCACCACACTAGGCAGGTGCATGTAATGTAAATCGTGTCCATGGAAAGTTCTTACAACATACTCATAGTCTCCGGCGATACGGTAGTCAGTCTTAAACTGGCCTACGCGTTGCACAACCTCGCGAGTTAAAAAGAGTCCCGGATGCGCGGGCATCCACCCCCAAGACAGATGCTGGGGGCTGAATCGGTCGGAGCGATAGCGGCGGGTCATGCGCATTGGTTTGTCCGCCTTGAAAAACCCAACGTCAGCCACCAGTGCATCGAGTTGGTGAGTTCGCATCTGCTGGGCCACTTGGGCCAGCACCGTGGCATTGGCATATTGGTCGTCGGCATTTAAAAAGCAAACCACATCGCCCGTGGCCCGAGCCAGGCCCTTGTTCATCGCGTCGTAAATGCCCTTGTCCGGTTCACTCACCAAAACGGCCAAGTGCGGCCTGAAACGCTCCAAGATCGCCAATGTGCCGTCGGTGGAGCCACCATCTATCACAATGTGCTCAACCTCAGGCCACTGCTGAGCGACCACTGACTGTAAGGACCGTTCTATGGTGGCTTGGCTATTGAAGCAGACAGTGATGACGCTGATCTTCATCGGTTCATTCTCGACGCCAACCCCCGCAGCACATAGCGCAATTCACCTTGAGCCAACATCAGGCACATGCGGCGAAGTTGGTGGTAGCGCTTGTCCAAAGTGGAGGGCTCGCGGCCGCTTAGGATTTGCTCAAACTCACGCTCGAATACATGCTGCCGATTACTTGTTTTTGTATCACCGTGTACCCGCAGTGCGCCCCAGGTCGCGTTGACATGCTCAGTCGAGCGGCAGTCTGCCAGCAGCCTGAGGAACCATTCATAGTCGAAAGCACAGTCCAAAGTTTCACTTAACAGCCCCAGTTTTTGATGAACGCTGCGTCGCCAGAATGCTGATTGATTGGCCAGAACCATGCCTTCAGACAGCAGGCTTTTGTAGGTCGGACGGACGTACTTCAAGTCTCTCAGCAGCACATCATCCCTGTCAATAAGATTCATATTTCCAATGATTAACTGCACAGCACTGTGGGACTTAGCCACCGAAGCCAGCTGTGAAAACACGCCGGGGTAATAAGTGTCGTCGGAGTTTTGCCAAGCAACCCAGTCACCTGTCGCCCGCTCAAGACCCTTATTGATGGCATGCGCTTGACCACGGTCCTTTTCGCTGACCCAGTAGGCTAGGCGATGTTCATATTTTTTGATCAGGTCAACGCTTCCATCCGTTGACCCGCCGTCAATGACGATGTACTCAATGTTGGGGTAACCCTGGTCCAACACCGAAAGCAGGGTCCGCTCAAGAAAATCAACTTGGTTGAATGAGGGGGTGATGATGGAAATTTTTAGCGTATTCACTATTTAATTTCTGACAAAGAAACCGTCCATTTGTAATGTTCGACCATTTTTGAGGTCCACGAAAACTGGTTCTAAGGCCCAAAGGGTGAACCCGGCAGACTCCAGACGCGCAACATATTCAAGCCAAAGATGTTGGTTTTCGTACAAATGAACCAATGAGAGTTCTATGAGAACAGCGCGAGCCTTGGCAATAAGATGCGGCGCTCCATCAAGGACTTGCCATTCATAACCTTGAGTATCAATTTTCAGAAGAATAGTATCAGCCTCATTTATAAAGGGAGCTGCGGCCTCGTCAAGGGTTAACAAGGGCACAGTCTCCTGTGAGTTGTAGGCTGACTCGGGTGCCGCATTCACGTGTGCTGCCAGCATAGGCAAAACCGAACTACTGACTGAGTTACCGGACACATTAAGCTGAACAGTCCCGCAATCAGCCCCTATTGCCACGCGCGAAGCTGCCTGCCATTTCGGGTCGCTTTGGCTGCGCAATAACAACTTGCTATGAGCTTTTGCCATAGGTTCGAATGAAACAATGCCGCCCTTGTACCCGCCGGTTCGTAACTCTTCGCCAAACTGCCCTTCGTTTGCACCTATGTCAAGAACCATATTGATTCCGCAGTGATCCAGGCAAGCCATCAAGCGGGCAATCTTTGAGGAAGCGGGGCTAAAGCGGTGTAATTCCAGACCGAGACTGCGCAGAGTATGTTTAATGGTTCGTTTGAGTATGTACATGCCGCGTATTGAAGGAATCAAGTAAGTACTTTTCGATAAACATTGAGAGTTTCCAGAGCGCATCGATCCCAAGAAAAGGCTTGAAGGCGGTCTCGTCCACGCTGGCGAAGGTCTGCTTGCAGAGCTGGGTTGGTTATGACTGCCTCTAATGCATTGGCAATCGAATCGACGTCATGCGGATCGAATTGAACGGATGCGTTGCCAACCACTTCAGGCATGGAACTGGTATTGCTGCAAGCGACTGGACAGTCCAAACTCATGGCTTCCAAAGGTGGAATCCCGAAACCTTCGTACAGCGAAGGGTAGACAAAAAGCGAGGCTTGTTGGTAGAGGGTGCTGAGGACGGCATCATCGCCGCCCAGTTGGCGAACCTGGTTTTCATTAAGTCCGAGGCTGCGCACGCGACTTCTTTCTTTGCCACTGAAATCACCACCACCAAAGGCAACCAAGTCATAGCTGTCGCGAAGTATTGACCTCCCCGCATAAGCTTGGAGCAGGCGATCGAAGTTTTTATAGCCGCCGCGGGAACCCACAAATAAAATGAAAGGCCGTTGAGGCTTGGCAAGATCAGCCACCTTGCTATGGGTAAGGGCAAAGCCCAAATGCACGACGGTGGTTTTTTCTGCCGGAACATTCAGCAGGCGAATCAAGTCCCTCTGGGTGTTCTCCGAGATGCAGACGATGTGATCGGCACGAGCGACGGCCGCACGTTTTTCCTCTCGGGTGCGATCCCATGCCGAAAAAAATTGGGGATATAACTCATGAATCATGTCAAACACAGTTAAAACAGTTTTGCATCCGCTTGGACTCACGGTTGTTTTAGCGTAATAAGTTTCATGCAAAACATCGGGCTGCCATCGCCAAAGGATAAAGGGCGCCAATAATTCATTAATGATTCGATAAAGACGGCCCGTGCGGCGGACTGCTGGTGCATGGATCCCTGTCACATGCACCGACAGCAGAGACTGGTGCAGGTATTCGTTGACATAGAAGGGGCAAATGATCTTGCACTCAACAGCGACGTCCCCCGGAGTTTTAATGTGGTTTGCAAGTTCATAAAAGTAACGCGACACCCCACCATAACGCTGCCAGCCGAAAATCTGATGGTCGTAGGCGATTTTCATTCAATGGCGTTCAGTCTGTCCGCATGATTGCCAAATGGTCTGGCATTGTTTTCGAACCCAGTCTGCGCTGAATGATGACTGAAGATCCTTTAGAAATCAAAGGTCTGGTGGCTAAGAATAATTTATTCTGATTAAGGCTACGGCGAGAAAGAATATGCAGGCCGTTCGAACTGATGAGTTTCAGACCTAATTTTTTTCCAAGAATGTCGAGCGTTTTGTAGCTGAAAAAACCTATATGCTGTCCAGTGGCAAAAGAGTAATACCACCAGTCTGGCGCCGGAGGCTTCCCCTTGTAGAGTTGGGTGCTGAAGATCAGACTGTCTGCGCCAGTGTTCTTGAGTGTGGCCTCGACAAACTCAAGAGGATTTGTCAGGTGTTCCATCACCTCCATGGCAGTGACAGCTTGACAACTGTGTATGTCAGGAGAGTATTCAAAACCTCGCGCTAAAAGGTTCTCACAGTGCTTGTCTGACCAATAAAAGTCAAAGCCAAGGTCTCGCATCATCCGAGTCAGCATGCCGTAGCCGCCCGCAGCGTCAAGGTACTGACCCTTTCCTCGCTCACCAAACACCCAATACAAGGTGCTTGCCACCTTGGAGGCCAAAGAAATATTGCGCATGACCAGTCCGGTGTCAGCTGCTGCAATCGCTGACGAATAAGCTTCGTCCAACCAATGGGGTTGACGTGCTCGAAGAAATTCGCACTCGGTGCAAACATCGTATTGGGCAGGATACTTATTCAATACCTCTGCATCGAAGCAATGGTGCATATCGGAGGAACAAATGGGACAAGAAGACATTCAAAATACCAATCTTTTGAAATGAAAGATTAGCCATCGATAGACTCGCGGAAGGAGTGGTCGTCTGAAGCAGCGCCTGTCGCTGAAGCGATCGGCGTCTTGGCTTCTTGCCTGGATTGAAGGATGTTTTAGTGGAAAGGACATTGCCTGCGTCGGTAGATTAGCCAAGGGGCTAGGTATAACAGTTTTGGTCGCATTGCTCCCAAATCCAATATTAGAAATCAGGTTGACCGAAGGTAAAACGGTAATACGTCCTGAGCACCAATTTGCAAAACTCCACTGGTAGTCCCAAGTGTCGATTTGGCCCCGATAGACGCGGTCAAAAATAGATTTCCAATAGGATACTTCAGATTTTGTCATTATTAAATCTAATAGACGACCTTCTTTTTTAACCTGGGGCCAAATCATCATATCGACGTCATAGTCTTGCCAGCGGTCACGCCAACTTGCCCACCCCCAAATATGCGTATATTTTGAAAAATAATAGCTGTAAGGAACTGTCTTTCCACCGAGTTGAAAATTGTCGCCACTGATCATGCCTATTCTCGAGTCATGGCGGTAATACTCAAGCATTTCCTGGCAGAATTGGAAGAATGATGAATTTGGCAAACAGTCATCTTCCAAAATAATCGCTTCTTCGACTTGGTCAAAAACCCAGTCGATGCCACTGGAAACCCTTTTTTTGCAACCCAAATTGGTCTCAGAGAAATGAGTCAGTACCTCGCAGGGCCAGTCGATCTGCTCAATGATGGCGCGCGTGGCGGTAACTCGTTCGGCCTCGCCTGCTTTATGGGCTCTGGGTCCATCGCCAACGACCAAAAGTTTTGGCGGTCGTGCCTTGGCGATTTCCGCAAAAACAAGGGCCGTTGTATCCGGGCGGTTAAAAATAATAAACGCGACCGGCGTGGTCAGCTTGAATTCGCTCATGCAAAAAACTTCCTGAAATAAGCGATGGTTTCTTTCAGGCCGTCTTCTAAAGCGACTTTAGGCTGCCAACCCAGCGCTGAATGCGCCAGTGTGATGTCGGGCTGACGCTGCCTTGGGTCATCGGTCGGCAGTGGGTGAAACGCCAGTTTGGATCGCCCGCCCACAAGCCTGATGACATGCTCGGCCAATTCAAGCATAGTGAATTCGCCAGGGTTGCCCATGTTCACTGGACCGATGAATTCACCGTTGCTGTCCATCATGCGCACAAAGCCTTCGATCAAGTCGTCAACATAGCAAAACGAGCGGGTCTGTTGCCCGTCGCCATATATGGTGATGTCCTCACCTTTGAGCGCTTGGACGATAAAGTTACTGACCACGCGGCCATCATTGGGATGCATCCTTGGGCCGTAGGTGTTGAAGATGCGCACCACCTTGATTTCAAGTTGGTGCTGGCGCCAATAGTCGAAGAAAAGCGTTTCAGCGCAGCGCTTGCCTTCGTCATAGCAAGACCGTGGACCAATGGGATTGACTTTGCCCCAGTAACTTTCGGGTTGAGGGTGTACCTCTGGGTCGCCATAAACCTCACTGGTCGAGGCTTGCAGGATTCGAGCGCCAGTGCGCTTGGCCAGCCCCAGCATGTTGATAGCGCCATGCACACTGGTTTTGGTGGTTTGAACTGGGTCGTGCTGATAGTGCACTGGTGAGGCGGGACAGGCCAGGTTATAAATGCGATCTACTTCAACGTACAGCGGGAATGTGACGTCATGTCGCATCAGTTCAAAGCGCGGATGCTCCAGCAAGTGCTCGACATTGCGCTTGCTTCCAGTGAAAAAATTGTCGACGCAGAGCACATCGACACCATCCTTGATCAATCGATCGCACAGGTGGGAGCCAAGGAAGCCTGAGCCGCCTGTCACCAAGGTCTGGCTGGTGGGGCTGTAGTCGTGCATTCATTAATCCAAGTTATTTTTTAAGAAATAGACGTTGCAGATTTTCAATTGAGTCTTTCCCTGATATCTCTACGAAATATAAGGCCATATCCAGCAACGGTAGTGATGGAGTAAACCAAAATACCCGCGGCCAATACGCCAACGGCACCATAGGATAGGCCAAAATAATATTTAAGTGGCAGCGCAAGCACTACAAAAAAACTCACGACCCATACCTGCTGTTTTACTATGCCTATTCCATTAAGAAGTGCTCCGAGTGAACTGCCAGCATCAGAAAACACCATCCACACAGCGGCAACCATGATGAGCGCTTGATCTGGTTGAATTTGATTTTGAGTCCAGTATTGTGCAACACTCCCCCCAGCGAAAATAAGAAATATAGCCCCAATTGATGATGCCACCAGCGTGAATATGAAGTTTTGCTTGAATGTATTACGTATGAATGCCTTTTCTCCGCGAAAATGAGCATCGGCATAAGCGGGCCAAAGCGGAGCGCTAAACATCAATAACGGCTGAGAAATTATCTGCGTCATCCGTTGACAAATCGCAAACGCGGCGACACTCGCAAAACCGGCTGTATTCGCAATGATCAAGCTGTCGGCACCCCAACCTGCCATGAACCCAATTTGTAGCATAAGAAATAGAGCGCCTTTCTTGACCAACTTAGCCGCTTCCTTCAAGGTTGCTTGAGGGGCGCGAGCGAAGCTGAAATACCCTGTCACCCACAAACGAAAAAGGAGTATCAGATTGGCCAAAATTGGGCCAAGCATTGAGCATGCAAGAAGAACGGGTATTCCGGCTTCCACGACAGAGGCATATAAAACGGCAACCAAGCTTATGAGCGATCCTATAATTCCAGCAATATGTACTTCAAAACCTTTCTGGAGTCCAGAAAGCACCCGTGTAATTCCATTGGTGAATGTACTAGCTGAAAACAGGATAACGAACACAATTAATGCAAGATTAAGCTCACTCATGATGAGCGATGACTCTATTTTCATGATCTTCTGCCAAGGCAATAATTGTGATGCCATAAAAAGTAACCCAGCCATCACTGATGCAACGATAAATAAGGCTCCTAGCCCACCGCTGATAGTATTTGTAACACTGCCGGGATTATTTTCGCTTGCTGCCTCGGCAACTCGATTCATAAGTGCATTGCCCACCCCAAGATCCAAGAACGTGAGCATGACCGCAAAACTAGAGATCGTCATCCAAACGCCGAATCTCTCAGGGCCCAGATAGGAAACGGTCGCAGTTACCGACACGATCATCAATATGAGGCTAAACCCTTTAGCCAGGATACTGGTCATCACCGTCCAAGCTATCAGTCTGTAACGCTCAGATGATCGGCCCGCTTCAGTGTCCTTCGCAAAAGGGTGCAACCGAAGGTATCTCAGTGCGGTCGGTAACCTCACGATTGGTCGTCATCTGATGAGACAGAAGTTTCAGACTCTTCCTGCATAAGTCGTTTTTTGGATGGAGTCATGCTGATTTACGTCAATGATGCTTTGGCACCTCAAGGCTTTATCAAGCGCCATAAGTTAGTCGTGGTACTGCATCGCTTGGAAACCATGAGTGATGAGTCTTTTAGGTTTTTTTAAAAGTAGTTAATAAAAAGTCTTGATAAGCCAATTGCAGCCCTTGCTCTAGGCCAGTCGTAGCTTTCCAACTCAAAGTGTTCAAGAGACTGCTGTCCATGAGTTTGCGGGGTGCGCCATCCGGCTTACTGGTATCAAATTGAATCTGCCCTTGGAAGCCCACGGTCCGGCTAACAACCAAAGCCAATTCGTGAATACTGATGTCATTGCCAAAACCTACATTGATGTGGCTTTGCATAGGAGTGGTATGTGCGTCGTACAAAGCCTTGGGCAGAAGCATAACGTGTACACAAGCAGCAGCTAAGTCTTCCACATACAGGAACTCACGCCTTGGTGTACCTGTTCCCCAAATTGATACGCTGGGCGCATTGGTCAACTTGGCCTCGTGAAAGCGGCGTATGAGTGCTGGAATGACATGACTATTTTCAGGGTGGTAGCTGTCCCCTGGCCCATAAAGGTTTGTAGGCATGACGCTACGGTAGTCCACGCCATGGCTTACACCGTACTGGCGGTTATAGCTTTCACATAATTTGATACCTGCAATCTTTGCGATGGCGTAGGGTTCATTGGTGGGCTCTAACTGACCTGTAAGCAATGCATCCTCTCGCATGGGTTGCGGCGCTAAGCGAGGGTAAATGCAGCTGGAGCCAAGGAACAACAGCTTGTATACGCCGTTTTGAAATGCGGCGTCAATGACATTGACTTGAACCAATAGATTGTCATAAATGAAGTCTGCTGGGTAGGTGTTATTGGCATGAATACCGCCTACTTTTGCGGCAGCCATATAAACCTGCGTTGGTTTTTCCAGCTCAAAAAACTGCCTAACGGCCAATTGATTGGTCAGGTCTAACTCGGCATGTGTACGCGTGATGATTTGGCTTGGCGCTATGCCTTGCAAAAGCAACTGGCGAAAAATGGCTGAACCCACCATACCGCGGTGACCTGCTACGTAGATTTTTTGGTCAGTCATTTGATAATAAGTATTTCAGCAAGAACCAAGAGAAGAATCGATAAGTTTCTTGTCTTTGGATGTTACTTTATCGCTTCTCATTGCTTACCAACTCTCGGTACAAATCCACATAAGACGCAACCATCTTGTCCGCCGTAAAAAGTTCCCAATATCTTTGATCTGCCTTGCGGCCCATTTCGGCTGCAAGCTCTGGGTTTTGCCACAAAGTATCCATGGCTTGACGTAAAGCGACAGGGTCACTGGGTGTCACCACTATGCCAGTTTCATTGGAGATATTGATGAAACTTGTTCCTGTGCCAATTTCACTTGAAATCAAAGGCTTGCCATACATAGCACCTTCCAGCAAAGAAATACCAAAAGCCTCGGAGCGTAAATGTGAAGGAAACAACACAGCGTAGCAAAGGGTAAGCAGTGCCGCCTTGTCTTCATCAGACGAGAAACCTAAGAAATGAACATTGCTTAGGCCTGTTTCCTCGGCTTGTTTTTTCAGTTCAGTCTCTATCGGACCGGCACCCACTATCACAATAGGGTAGTTGGTACCCTTTGCGGCCTCCAACAAAATATGCAAACCCTTGTAGTAGCGAAGCACTCCAACAAATAAAAAGAATTTGGCACCAAACCTTTCGTCCCAAAAGGCCAGCTTTTCTGCTGTGGGAACTGGATAAGTTGCTTTGTCTAAACCATAAGGTATGAGTTTGACCTTTTTTTGATTTTTAACCAACGTATCGCTGGTTGCCAAGTAATTGGGAGATGTCGCCACAATGCAATCCATATCCTTTAAAAATGAATTCATCAATGGTTGGTAGATCTTTAGCAAGTATTTTTGACGAACAATATCCGAGTGGTAGGTCACCAAGCTTGGTTTTTTGATGCGCGTCAGCATATGAACCAAGTCCATGAAAGGCCACGGAAAGTGATAATGAATCACATCAGCTTGTTTGGCGAGCTTCATGAATCGCCCAAAAGCAGAAATAGAAAAAGAGTTTGAGGCAATTTCTAGGTTCAATTTCGACCTGTGCACTTGGTAGCCATCTATTTCAATCGCATCGTGCGAGCGTTTTGGTGAAAGCGACAGCACATCCGTTTGAATACCGTATTTGTTAGCGCCTCTGGCAATCTGATTGATGACTTGCTCTACCCCGCCCATGGAGTCGGGAAAAGAGGTTTTATA
>CAMDIP010000021.1 GCA_945899335.1 Bordetella parapertussis | reverse complement strand
TGCCCAAGGTTGAAGTCAGCACGACAGCGTCCCATGGCTTGCCACCGTTGCAAGTTGAGGCGGCTGCGTTTGCCTGGCTGGCAAGACAGTTTGTATTAGGTTTACCTGGCAACCTGCCTAATGTGACCGGTGCCAAAGGCTTACGTGTCTTGGGCGGGCTGTACCCCGCTTAAAACTTAAGCAGAGAAGGAAGAACCGCAGCCACAGGTAGAAGTGGCATTGGGGTTTTTAATGACGAACTGGGCCCCTTGCAAATCTTCCTTGTAGTCGATTTCAGCGCCTAATAAATACTGGTAACTCATGGCGTCGATCAGGAGAGACACGCCATTTTTAGACATAGTGGTGTCGTCTTCATTGGTGATCTCATCAAAGGTGAAGCCATATTGAAAGCCTGAGCAACCGCCGCCTTGAACAAAGACTCGCAATTTCAAATCGGTATTGCCTTCTTCAGCGATCAAATCAGCCACTTTGGCAGCAGCGCTGTCAGTGAACACGATGGGTTCGGGCATGGTGGTGGGTGTTGCTTCGGCTAAGGCACTCATTGAGCACTCCAAAATCTTGATTTATGAATAGTAACCTAGTTTACTCAACAATACCCTAGGCAGGGCCATTTAGTTTGACCAAAAAAAAGCCGCCAGCAGGACTGCCAGCGGCTCTTGTTTGCTCTTGCCCGCGCAATGTGGGCATAAAAGTATCAGCGTTTGCTGAACTGCTTACGGCGACGGGCACCGTGTAAACCGACCTTTTTACGTTCAACTTCACGCGCATCGCGGGTGACAAAACCTGCTGCTGACAGCGCGGGCTTGAGCGTTGCGTCGTAATCGATCAGGGCGCGGGTGATACCGTGACGGGCTGCACCTGCCTGACCAGATTCACCACCACCTTGGACATTGATTTGGATGTCGAAGGATTCAGCATGTTGAGTCAAAAACAAGGGTTGCTTGGCGATCATGATGGAGGTTTGACGGCCAAAGTACTCGGCGATGTCTTTGCCATTGATCTTGATTTGACCCGTGCCTTTTTTCAGAAACACGCGGGCGACGCTGGATTTGCGACGGCCGGTGCCATTGTTCCATTCACCAATCATTTCGACGCTCCTAAGATGTCCAGCACTTTAGGCTGTTGGGCGGTATGGGGATGCTCGGCTCCGCCGTACACCTTGAGCTTTTTGATCATGGCAAAACCCAAAGGACCTTTGGGCAGCATGCCTTTGACAGCTTTTTCCAAAGCACGGCCAGGGTGCTTCGCTTGCATATCGCGAAAGTTCATGCTGGAGATGCCACCTGGGTAGCCTGAATGGCGGTGGTACATCTTGTCCAAGGACTTGTTGCCTGTGACACGAATTTTGGCTGCGTTGATGACGACAATGTAGTCGCCGGTATCGACGTGGGGCGTATAAATGGCTTTGTGCTTGCCGCGTAAACGGAGGGCTGCTTCGCTGGCAATCCGTCCGAGCACCTTGTCGGTGGCGTCAATCACAAACCACTCATGCGTCACGTCAGCGGGTTTTGCGCTGAATGTGGACATGTTTTTCCTAGAGTGGGTTGTGGGGCCCTTTTCCACGGTCGGTGTTCCTCTGCTGGGAACCTCTTAGGTGGGGATGAAAACTCCGCCGCGGGGCCTTGTTCGCTGCGAAGCCTGCCATTCTATGCCATTTACTGGGCTTTTTAGCTATTTTGCTTTGGGCGGGTTACGATACTGTATGTTCAGTTACCGACACGCCTTTCATGCAGGAAACCATGCTGATGTCTTAAAACACACGGTTTTGATCTCTGCGATGCATTATCTTGCACAAAAAGAGGTTGGTTACACCGCCATCGATACCCATAGCGGCCCTGGCCTCTACAAACTTGACAGCCTAGACGCCAAACAAAGTGGTGAAGCGCAAGAAGGCTTGTTGGCGCTGATTCGCAACAAATCCAAGCTCTCCGGCCCGATGGCCCCTGCTTTGCTGGCCTACCGCGCAGTGCTAGACCATTTCAACCAACAAGGCGGTTTGTTGAACTACCCAGGTTCGCCTTTTATTGCGCATCATCTGTTGCGCGAGCAAGACAAGCTGAAGTTGTTTGAAATGCACCCCACCGATATCCGCAACTTGGTGGCGAATGTCGAGGCTTTGCAAGCCGGTCGCCAAACCATGGTGATGAATGAAGATGGTTTTTTAGGACTGCCCAAATACCTGCCGCCGCCCACCCGCCGAGGCCTGGTATTCATTGACCCCAGCTATGAAATCAAACTCGATTACGAGCGTGTGGTGGTGGCAGTGTCAACTGGATTACAGCGATTTGCCACGGGCACTTTTGTGGTTTGGTACCCCATCATTCCGCGCCCGCAAGCGCACAGCTTGCCACGTCATTTAACAAACTTGGCTCGTCAATCAAACCGGCCTTGGTTACATGCCACTTTGCGAATCCGTTCGGGTGCGCAACGTCCAGAGGCGGTCACTGGAGACCCCGTCAAGCGTTTAGGTTTGGTTGAAAGCGGCATCGTGGTCATCAATCCACCGTTCACTTTGAAAGAGGAATTAGAAGCAGCTTTGCCTCAAATGGTGCAACTCATGGGGCAAGACAAACAAGCAGGTTTTACGCTGACCACCGGTTAACCAACCGATTGGTTGGTTAATTGATATACTACCTCCACGCCCTTTTGACCATGGGCGTTGGAGCTTCCCATGTACACACAGGCTTTGGACCTGAATCCCCCGCTGAACAATGCCACTGTCGCCTCGACTGACGCAGACAAGCAAGCCCACTTTGAAGAAACCATCAACCGCGAGGGCAAGATCGAGCCTCGCGATTGGATGCCCGAGCACTACCGCAAAACCTTGGTGCGCCAAATCAGCCAACACGCGCACAGCGAAATTGTGGGAATGTTGCCCGAGGGCAACTGGATCAGCCGCGCACCGAGCTTGAAACGCAAAGCCATTCTGATTGCCAAAGTGCAAGACGAGGGTGGCCATGGTCTGTACCTGTACAGCGCAGCCGAAACCTTGGGTACCAGCCGCGACCAAATGCTGGATGCCTTGCACACGGGACGTGCCAAGTACAGCTCCATCTTCAACTATCCCACCCTCACTTGGGCCGATGTCGGCGTGATCGGATGGCTGGTCGATGGCGCGGCCATCATGAACCAAATACCGCTGTGCCGCTGCTCTTATGGGCCGTATGCCCGCGCCATGGTGCGCATTTGCAAAGAAGAGTCGTTTCACCAACGCCAAGGTTTCGAATCACTGATGGTGATGATGCAAGGCACGTCAGAGCAACAAGCCATGGTGCAAGACGCGGTCAACCGTTGGTGGTGGAAGTGCTTGGCCATGTTTGGCCCACCCGACAGCGACAGCCCCAACTCAGCGCAAAGCCAGCGCTGGGGCATCAAACGCATCAGCAACGATGACCTGCGCCAAAGCTTTGTTGACGCCACCGTGCCGCAAGCCAAAGTCTTGGGTGTGAGCCTGCCCGACCCTGACTTGAAATGGAATGAAGAACGGCAGCACCATGACTATGGCACCATCGATTGGGACGAGTTTTGGGCCACCGTCAATGGCAACGGGCCTTGCAACCAAGAGCGCTTGGCCACACGGGTCAAGGCCTGGGAAGACGGCGCTTGGGTGCGCGAGGCGGCACTGGCATATGCGCAGAAACAACAAGCCCGACAAATGAAGGAGGCTGCATGAGTACAACAACCTCACATGAATGGCCACTGTGGGAAGTGTTCGTGCGCAGCAAGCAAGGCTTGGAACACCGACATTGCGGCAGTCTTCACGCCAGTGACGCCAAACACGCGATGCAAATGGCTCGGGATGTCTACACCCGCAGACAAGAAGGCGTGAGCTTGTGGGTGGTGGCCTCTGCGGACATACACGCCAGCGAGCCCCATGACAAAGCCGCATTGTTCGATCCTGCTGGCGATAAAATTTTCCGTCACCCCAGTTTTTACGATATCCCCGACGAAGTCGGGCACATGTGATGGATTCGCCGCAACTGCCTTTGCTGCTGCACTTGGCGGATAACTGCTTGGTTTTGGGTCAACGCAATGCCGAATGGTGTGGCCACGCACCCGTCTTGGAAGAAGACATCGCTTTGGCAAACCACAGCTTGGATTTGATTGGCCAGTCACGCTTGCTTTACCAATACGCAGCAGAATTGATAGGCAAAGCCGAAACTGAGGACAGCTTGGCGTATTTTCGTGATGCGCCAGCGTTCAGAAACTTCACCTTTTTGGAGTTGCCGCACCATGGGCCGCTTGCGCCCAGTGGCAGCGGCCAACGCGACTTCGCCACCACCTTGGTACGCAATTTTTTATACTGCGCGTGGGCTCTGGGCACTTGGTCCAGCTTGGAGAAATGCCATGATGCGCAACTTGCAGCGATTGCTGCCAAGGCCATCAAAGAAACCCTCTACCACTGGCAATACGCCCAAGATTGGGTGATTCGCATGGGCGACGGTACCGTCGAGTCGCAGAGACGGGCTCAAGCTGCACTTGAACACCTCATGCCGTACACGCAAGAGTTTTGGATGCCTTTGGCCCACGCCGAGGCTGCGAAAAGTGTCGGGGCGACGGCGTCCCAAGCAGACGCGCGAGCCGAGTGGCACAAGCTGCTTGACGCTGTTCTGCTGCAGGCTTGTTTGAAGCGCCCACCCGATGGTGGGTTTGTGCCCAGTGGCAACCATGGCATCCATTCAGAACACTTGACCTACCTGTTGGGCGAAATGCAAAGTTTGGCGCGTGCGCACCCTAAGGCAGTGTGGTGAACCAATCCATGCGCACCGACATGGCGGCGGTGCATGCTGCACTAGACCAACTTTGCGACCCTGAAATACCGGTGGTGAGTTTGCGCGAGATGGGCATTTTGCGCGACGTGTACATGTCAGACACAGGTGTTGAAGTTGTTATTACACCCACTTACAGCGGTTGTCCGGCGATGGAGCAAATCCACGACGATATTTTGCAAAGTCTTCAACAACTCGGTGTGCAAGGTCAAGTCAAAACCCAACTTGCCCCCGCATGGACCACCGACTGGATGAGCGACAGCGCCAAAGAGAAATTGAGAGCTTATGGGATTGCCCCGCCGAATTGCCAAAGCACAAGCACTTCGCAGGTGGTGCGTTTCACCCGTCGCTTGCAAGATGACGTTGTTGCGTGCCCCCTCTGCGGCTCGACCAACACCACCATCACCTCTGCGTTTGGCTCCACCGCTTGCAAAGCATTGTGCAAGTGTTTGAATTGCCAAGAGCCTTTCGACTATTTCAAGCCCTACTGAATTACCCATGAGCACCGTTCCCATCTTTCACAAGTTGCAAGTGGTGCGACTACGCACTGAAGGCTTGAATGGCAAGGCCATCACCTTGCATGTGCCAGACGCTTTGCGCCAAACTTTTGCTTTCAAGGCGGGTCAGTACATGGTGGTACGTGCTGATATTGCGGGTCAAACTTGTCGGCGCAGCTACTCTGTTTGCAGCACGCCAGAGCGTCTTCTTGCAACAGGCGAGATTGAGATTGGCGTACGCGCTGTCGCTGGCGGCGTGTTTTCTGTATGGGCCAACACCGAACTCCAAGCTGGCCAAAGCTTGGAAGCCATGCCGCCTGAAGGACGCTTTGTGTCCACACAAGACCATGCCCACCATACGGTGTGCTTTGCAGCCGGTTCAGGTATCACGCCTGTTTTGTCTTTGATCGCCAGCGGTCTTGCGTTGAACTCGCACAGTCGCTACAGCCTGGTGTATGGCAACCAACGCATGCAAAGCGTGATGTTCAATGAAAGCCTACAAGACTTGAAAGACCAATACCCTCAGCGCTTGTCGCTGATGCACGTGTTGTCGCGGCAAGAACAAGACATCGCATTGCTACAAGGTCGCATTGACGAAGACAAAGTCATGGCGCTTACCCAAAGCGTCTTGCCCGCAAGCGACATGAGTGAAGTGTTTGTGTGCGGCCCCTCTGCCATGATGCAATCCACTGTTGCCGGACTGCAGCGTTCAGGGGTCTGCGCTGAGCGCATTCACAGCGAGCATTTTGGTGACTTCAGCCCACAAGCCAAACCTGCAACGCGACTACCCAAGACCGACGCCAGTGCGATTGACTTGCACATCATTTGCAATGGCAAACAACACAGCGTGCCCATGTCTGCAGATGACAACCCGTTGGCTGCAGGTCTGCAAGCTGGTTTGGATTTGCCCTATTCTTGTCGCAATGGCGTGTGCTGCACCTGTCGCGCCAAGGTCATGGAGGGGCAAGTCAGCATGCGCAAGAATTTCACCCTGACCAGCGAAGAAATAGCCCAAGGCTTTGTGCTCTCGTGCCAAGCCAAAGCGCTGACCCCCAAACTGGTGCTCAGCTTCGATGAGCGCTAAGTCTTAAACACCCAACCTTAGGTTGTGACAAATTTGTTTGACCGCAGTGCTTTGGTTCATGGTGTAGAAGTGCAAACCAGGCACGCCAGCGGTCAACAACTGATCGCACAAATCCGTCACCACCTCTAATCCAAACGCTTTGATTGAAGCCGTGTCGTCACCATAAGACTGCAAGCGCAAGCGAACCCAGCGCGGGATTTCTGCACCACAAGCGTCTGAAAAGCGCATCAATTGCGTTGAACTGATGATGGGCATGATGCCTGCCACCACGGGGATGTCCGCGCCATGTTGGTAGGCTTCATCGACAAAGCGGAAATACGCATCGGTGTTGTAGAAGTATTGGGTGATGGCCGAGCTTGCCCCCGCTTTGACCTTGGTCACATAGGCTTGCACATCCGCCTCAGGCGACTTCGCTTGGGGATGCACTTCGGGGTAGCAACCCACCTCAATATGAAAGTGATCGCCTGTTTCTGCACGAATAAAAGCCACCAATTCACTGGCATATCGAAACTCACCAAAAGTGCCGTGACCACTGGGCAAGTCGCCACGCAAAGCCACCATGCGACGAATGCCTGCTGCTTTGAACTGTGTCAACTGTTCACGCACACTGTCGCGCGTGGCACCAATGCAAGAAAAGTGGGGCGCTGCGTCATGGCCTTCAGCCAAGATGGCTTGGACTTGTTGCAAAGTGCCGTCTTGGGTAGAACCACCCGCGCCATAGGTGACACTGAAAAAATCCGGCTTCAATGCGTACAAATCATGTCGAACATGCTGGAGTTTGTCAGCGCCTTCGGTGGTCTTGGGTGGGAAAAATTCAAAGCTGATGGGGTTTTGTTTGCCTGCGCTCATACGGAGTTCCTGAGGTGAATGAAAAATTCATGGTTGCCATCGCCGCCGGTGATGACACTGGGCAACCAATGCGCCACCTGTAAGCCCACATCTTGGGCTGAACTGCGCAAGCGTTCTTCTACTTGCACATACTTGGCGGGGTCTTGGACCAAGCCGCCTTTGCCAATGTCTGTGGCTTGCAATTCGAACTGCGGTTTGACCAACAACAACATCTGGCCTTGTTCTGACAGCAAGGTTGTCAATGCCGGCAGTACCAGCGTCAAGGAGATGAAACTCAGATCAGCCACGATCAAAGCAAAGCCATGCGCCTGACCACACTGCGCCAAACTCAGTTCTCTTGCATTGCAATGCTCTATGCAAACAACACGCGGGTCTGCATGCAAGCGAGGATGAAGTTGGCCGTGACCAACATCCACACCCGTCACCTGTGCGGCACCTTGCTGCAACAAACAATCGGTGAAGCCACCCGTCGACTGACCCACATCAAGACAAGTCCAACCTTTGACCTGCAGGCCTGTGGCACGCAAAGCACCTTCGAGCTTTAATCCCCCACGCGAAACATAACGGGTCTCGGCATCGTCTTTCAGCAGTAGCTCTGCGTCTTGGGGCAACACAGCGCCATTCTTGTCAATGCGTTGCCAGGCTTGCTGGCCTACTCGCCAATCCACACCCGCAGCGATCAATCGCTGCGCTTGTGAACGCGAGTTGGCCAAACCGCGCTCGACCAGCAACTGGTCTGCGCGCGGCATATCAGTAGCGGTAAGTGTCGGCCTTGTAAGGGCCGGCTTTGCTCACGCCAATGTAGGCGGCTTGCTCGTCGCTCAACACCGTCAGCATGGCGCCGACTTTTTCGAGGTGCAAACGCGCCACTTTTTCGTCCAGGTGCTTAGGCAACACATAGACCTTGCCAGATTCGTAATGGTCTTGCTTGGTGAACAACTCGATCTGAGCGATCGTTTGGTTCGCAAAGCTAGCGCTCATCACAAAGCTGGGGTGGCCTGTGGCGCAACCCAAATTCACCAAACGGCCTTTGGCGAGCAACGTGATTTTTTTGCCGTCAGGAAAGATGATGTGATCGACTTGGGGCTTGATCTCATCCCACTTGAGTTTTTCCAATGAAGCGACGTCGATTTCGTTGTCGAAGTGACCGATGTTACAAACGATGGCTTCGTCTTTCATGGCGGCCATGTGTTCGTAGCGGATCACGTTTTTGTTACCAGTGGCAGACACGAAGATGTCGCACTTGTCGGCGGCATATTCCATGGTCACGATTTTGTAGCCTTCCATCGCAGCTTGCAAAGCGTTGATCGGGTCGATCTCGGTCACCCACACCTGAGCACTCAAAGCGCGCAGGGCTTGGGCAGAACCTTTGCCCACGTCGCCGTAACCGGCGACCACAGCCACTTTGCCGGCGATCATCACGTCGGTGGCGCGCTTGATGGCGTCAACCAAAGATTCGCGGCAACCGTACAGGTTGTCGAACTTGCTCTTGGTGACTGAATCGTTCACGTTGATAGCGCGGAACATCAAGCTGCCCTTGGCAGCCATTTCGTTCAAACGCAACACGCCAGTGGTGGTTTCTTCGGTCACGCCGATGATGTGCGCACCTTTGCGGCTGTACCAAGTGGGGTCTAGAGCCAATTTGGCTTTGATGGCGTTGAAGAGGCAAACCTCTTCTTCGCTGCCAGGGTTGTTCAACAAAGACGCATCGGTCTCAGCGCGCTTACCCAAGTGCATGAGCAGGGTGGCGTCGCCGCCGTCGTCCAAAATCATGTTGGGGCCTTCGCCCTCAGCACCCTTGGCACCAAATTCAAAAATGCGGTGGGTGTAGTCCCAATAGTCCACGAGAGTTTCGCCTTTGTAGGCAAACACAGGCGTGCCATTGGCTACCAGCGCTGCGGCTGCATGGTCTTGGGTAGAGAAGATGTTGCAAGACGCCCAACGAACTTGGGCGCCCAAGGCTTGCAGGGTTTCAACCAGTACAGCGGTTTGTATGGTCATGTGCAGAGAACCAGTGATGCGCGCGCCCTTCAAAGGCTGGGCTTTGGCGAACTCTTGGCGCATCGCCATGAGTCCGGGCATTTCGGTTTCGGCGATTTTGATTTCTTTGCGACCCCAGTCGGCCAAGCTCATGTCGGCGACGTGGAAATCAGTGGTTTGGGCAGGTTTTAAAGATGCATTCATGCGAGGCTCCTAAAAGGTTCAGGGCCACTGACGCAGAAAAACAAGCACTTGGGGGACCGAGGTGCTCACCTCACGTTGTCAGTGGGTGAGCGCAGTTGGAAAAGGGTTCCGAGCCTCACCTGTTCTGGGTTGAACGGGTTGCAGCGCTCCTCGGAATTGGCATTCTATCAAAGCATGGCCGGGTGTGCAGTGCCCCTGCGCACGCAACGGTTCAAGCCCAAGGACATTGACCCGGCCGCACAAATGGGGCCCATCTGATGCATTTGGTACTAACATGGTCACCATGCTCAACCGCAACGTTATTTTTTTCATCCAGAGCCGCTTACCGGTGGGGATGCGATCCAAACAGGACATTTACTTTGTGTTCTTTGTGCTGTCTGCGCTGGCATTCATCATTCCCACCTGCCCCTGGTTTTTTATCTTGGGCCAAGAACGGGCTGGGGCATCGGTGGTCGTGATGTCCACGACGATCACCGTCAACATGCTGTGTTGGCGCTACCTAAAATTCCCCCTGATATGGGCGCAAAACATATACCAAAGCAGTTTGCTGGCCGTCATTTTGTACAACGCTTGGTACATGGGTGGCTTGAGTTCGCCGGTACTGGTTTGGCTGGGCATCGTGCCCGTGCTGCCCTTGTTCACGGCTCGCTCGCGCATTTGGGTCTACATCTGGATGTTCTTGTCCTTTTCTTCCGTGTGGGTGTTTTATGTGCTGCAGACCCAGGGCATTTTGCCCATGCTGGTGCAAGAAACGTCACAGGAGTTGGCTTTTCGCTCAATCATGTACGCCATGTTGCTGCTCACCCAGTTGAGCCTGATCTATTCGGTTGACATGTTGAGTGAATCCACGCTGCGCCACATCTCGCGCACCAACACTCGGCTCAACCTGCTGTCCATCGACTTGCAAAAAGCAAACTCGCACAAAGACCAATTTTTGGCCATGGTCAGCCATGAAATGCGAACTCCATTGAACGCGGTGATGGGCTACTTGAGTTTGATGAGTACCGACAAGCGCCTGCCCGAAGACGCCATCGACTTTGTCAAAGGGGCGCAAAACTCGGCTGCGCACTTGCTAACCGTCATCAACGACTTACTCGATTACTCGCAAATCCAAAATGGCCGTGTGGTGCTCAATCCTCAGGTATTTAATTTGCATGTGATGCTGCACAACACCCACAGCATTTTCAAACCGCGTGCCAGCGACCTTGGCCTGAATTACAAGCTGGTGCTCAGCCCCAGCTTGCCCGAATGGATGCGCGGCGACCAACACCGCTTGACCCAAATTTTGATCAACCTGCTGGGCAATGCCCTGAAGTTCACCGACCATGGCCACGTCACCATGCAAGTGGATTACGAAAGCACCGGCCCCAGCCAGGGCAATTTGGTGGTGTACGTCAAAGACAGTGGGCGTGGCATACCCATCGAGGCGCAGCACAAAATCTTTGACCCATTCGTTCAACTCACCCAGGCCGATGGCCAATCCGCCCCGCGCGACGCGTTGCGCGGAAACGGTTTGGGCCTGAGCATTACCCGCACCTTGGTCAACAGCCACGGCGGTTCGATTGGCGTGCACAGCGAGGTCGGCGTGGGCTCGGAATTCCGCGTCGACATTCCCTTGTCGATCGCCCCTGCACCACCCAAGTCGGTGCCGGCTTTGGAGTTGATTGACCACACCCCGGCGAAGCTGCTCATTGTGGATGACCATGCGGTCAACCGTATGGTGGCCATCGCCACCATCCAACGCTCCATGCCCAATGCACAAATCGACCAGGCTGAAAATGGCACCCAGGGCCTGGAGAAAATGTCGGCCACCTTGTACGACCTGGTGCTGCTCGATTTGGTCATGCCCGACATCGACGGCATCGAGGTGATGCGCCGGGTTCGCGGCACCTTACCCGCGCCCTACCGCGATGTGCAAGTGGTGGCCTTGACCGCCAATGTGGCCGAAGACGCCCTCAAGACCTGCCTGGCCGTGGGCATCAGCGAAGTCATGCCCAAACCCTTTGACCGGCTCACCCTCGTCAACACCGTGATCCGGTACAGCACCCAGCCACAGGCTGACACGGCCCCAGCACAGAAAGCCTCACCCGGCGAAAGCGACCTGCGCTCCACGGGCCGCCGTCTATGATGCGGTCTGTTATCTGCACCACACCATGAGCCCATACCCATCAGAAGTGCGCCGCCGGCGCACTTTTGCCATCATCTCCCACCCCGACGCGGGCAAAACCACCCTCACAGAAAAGCTGCTGCTGTTCTCAGGGGCGATTCAGATCGCCGGTTCAGTCAAAGCGCGCAAAGCCTCGCGCCACGCCACCTCTGACTGGATGGAGATTGAAAAGCAACGCGGCATTTCGGTGGCGTCATCGGTGATGCAAATGCTCTACCGCGAGCACGTCATCAACCTGCTTGACACCCCAGGCCACAAAGACTTTTCCGAAGACACCTACCGCGTGCTAACCGCTGTGGATTCCGCGCTGATGGTGATCGACGCGGCCAATGGTGTGGAAGCGCAAACGCGCCGCTTGATCGAGGTGTGCCGACAACGCGACACACCCATCATCACGTTCGTGAACAAAATGGACCGCGAGGTGCGCGATCCCTTGGACATCTTGGACGAGGTCGAACGCGAACTGGGCATGCCCTGCGTGCCCATGACTTGGCCAGTTGGCCAAGGCAAATCGTTTGGCGGTATCGTCAACTTGCGCACCCAGGCCATGACGGTATTCGAGTCGGGCAGCGAGCGCTTGCCGCAAGACTTTGAAACCGTCCCCCTGACTGAGCAAGGCAGGTTGGCCGAGCGCTTTGGTTTGGAATGGCAAACCGCCATGGACAGCATGGAACTGGCCACGGGTGCCTCGCCTACGTTTGACCGCGAAGCGTTTTTGGCCGGCAAACAAACCCCCGTGTTTTTCGGCTCGGGCGTGAACAACTTTGGTGTCATGGAAGTGCTCGATGCCTTGGTGGACTTGGCCCCCTCACCTGGGCCGCGCATGAGCCATTTGCTGGTGAACAAACAAGCGGTCGACAAAACTGTGCAACCCGAAGACGCCGGTTTTTCAGGCGTGGTGTTCAAGGTGCAAGCCAATATGGACGCCAACCACCGCGATCGCATCGCGTTTGTGCGCGTGGCCTCGGGCCGTTATGCGCCGGGTATGAAACTCAAAGTGCAACGCAGCAGCAAAGAGTTGCGCCCAACATCGGTGGTGACTTTTTTAAGCCAACGCCGCGAAGCGGTTGACGAAGCCTATGCGGGTGACATCATTGGTTTCACCACCCACGGTGGCGTGCAACTCGGCGACACCATCACCGACGGTGCGGCCTTGCAATTCACCGGCTTGCCTTTTTTCGCCCCCGAAATGTTCATGACCGTGATCTTGAAAAACCCGCTGCGCACCAAACAGTTGCAAACCGGTTTGGAGCAACTCGGTGAAGAAGGTGCCATCCAAGTGTTCAAACCCGAGATGGGCGGCGCAATGCTCTTGGGTGCGATTGGTCAGTTGCAGTTTGAGGTGGTGCAGCACCGCTTGCGTGGCGAATACGACTGCGATGTGCGACTGGAAAACAGCAGCTACACCGGTGCGCGTTGGATCACCGCCGACACGCCGGCAGAGCTGAAAGAGTTCATCAACGCCTACCCACAGCGAATGGCCATCGATGCCGCCCACTCGCTGGCGTATTTATGCACCTCACCCTATG
>CAMDIP010000020.1 GCA_945899335.1 Bordetella parapertussis | reverse complement strand
CAAAGTGGGCTTTGAGCTCGGCGATCAGCGCAGCGGGAACCTCGCGCTGGTTCACCTCGGGGATCAAATGTTGGACGGCGGTGGGTGCATTCATGGCGGCTTCTCCTTGAGATTTGCATTCTATGCAAGAAGCCCAGTCTCGTGTCTCTCCTAAGTGCAGGCTTAAGCGCTCAGGGCCATAAGCCGATTTGTGCGCTCATATGCAAATAAATGCTGGTTTTGCCGCCCTCATGAGGGATGGGCACGGGTCCTGGAAATCAAAAACAATTATTTTTTTACGGGCAGCCCAATGCCTGGGAAGATCTTGATAACCGCGCTGTCGTCTTCTTTGGCAAAGCCGGCGGTGCTGGCTTGCATGAACATTTGATGCGCGGTGCTCGAAAGTGGCAGGGGAAATTTGCTCGCCCGTGCCATGTCCAAAACCAAGCCCAAGTCTTTGACAAAAATATCCACCGCCGACAGCGGTGTGTAGTCGCCCGCCAGCACATGGGCCATGCGGTTCTCGAACATCCAGCTGTTGCCCGCGCTGTGGGTGATGACCTCGTACAAAGCCGCGGGCTCTACGCCTTCGCGCAAGCCCAGCGCCATCGCTTCGGCGGCGGCGGCGATGTGCACACCTGCCAGCAGTTGGTTGATAATCTTGACTTTGCTGCCCGCACCCGCGCTGTCGCCCAGCTTGTAAACCGAGGCGGCCATGGCGTTCAACACCGGCTCGGCCAGCGCATAGGCCGCGGGTTTGCCCGCGGTCATCATGGTCATTTGGCCGCTGGCAGCCTTTGCCGCGCCACCCGAGATGGGTGCATCAACATACAGCAGACCTAAGGCCTCCAACCGCGCTTCCAGCGCCACAGACCAGTTGGGGTCCACGGTCGAGCACATGACAAACACGCTGTCTTTGGCCATGGAGGCCACTGCGCCTTGCGGGCCAAACAGCACCTCCTCGGTTTGAGCCGCATTCACCACCACGCTGACCAGCACTTGGCAGGACTTCGCCACTTCGGCGGGGGTGGCGCAGGCCACACCGCCAAGCGCGGCAAACGCCTCGGCCACACCTGGGCGAGCGTCGCACACATGCACCTCGAAACCGGCGCGGCGCAAACTGCCGGCCATGCCTTGTCCCATGGCACCCAAACCGACCACCCCAACCTGTTTCACCGTCAGCATCTGCCGCTCCTGAAAACCCCAAGCGTAGCCGAGTTGCGCCAGTGCTGAGAGAATACGGGCAACCTCAGGGACAAGAAACATGGCGAATCGACTCACACAAATTGCTACGCGTACCGGCGACGATGGCACCACCGGCTTGGGCGACAACCGTCGCGTCAGTAAAAACAGCTTGCGCGTACATGCCATGGGCGAGGTCGATGAACTCAACTCGCACATTGGGGTGTTGCTGTGTGAAGACATGCCCGACGCTTTGCGAGCGCTGTTGATCGAGGTGCAGCAGCAGTTGTTCAACCTCGGGGGCGAGCTGAGCATCCCAGGCTTTGAGTTGCTCAAAGCCGAAGCCGTGTTGGCCTTGGACGCAGCGCTTGCCGAGCACAACGCAGCTTTGCCCAAGTTGCAAGAGTTCATCTTGCCCGCCGGTTCGCGGGCCGCGTCGCTGGCGCATGTCTGCCGCACCGTGGCACGCCGCGCTGAACGTGCGGTGGTGGCTTTGGGCGCCGAAGAAGCCTTGAACGACACGCCGCGCCAGTACCTCAACCGTTTATCTGACCTGATGTTTGTGTTGGCCCGTGTGCTCAACCGCATGAACGGCGGCGACGATGTGTACTGGAAGAGCCAGCGCTTGGCCGAGGCTGAAAAGCCCTGAAAGCCCAACCATGTTGATCGAACTCAGCTTGCTTTTGGCCATGGCCAACCCCGCCTCTGCCGCTTGTACCCGAGCGGGGGGCACACTGACCTTTGTGCAAAGCGACAAAGGCGAGCAAGGGATGTGCACCCTGCCCTCCGGCGTGGTCTGCGATGAATGGGAATTTTTCAGGGGCGAATGCCCAGCAAAGAAAAAGCCCGAGGACGGTAACGAAGCGCCCAAAGGCAAAAAAAGCACTTAGGTCGGCGGCGTCTCTTTCATGGCCAAGATCCAGTCCACCAGCAAGCGGATTTCTTCTTTGCTCAGGTTTAAAAACGCCGGCATGAGGCTGCGTCCACCGCCGCCCCATACGCCTTTGCCGCCATTACGGATTTTTTCGGACAGGTAGGCCACAGCGCCTGGGTCGCCACGGTACTTTTCGGCAATTTTTTCGTATGAAGGTACCGCCATGGTGTGTTGGTCAATGCTGTGGCAGCCAAGGCAGGCCTTTTCTTTGGCTAATCGCATGGCATCGTCTTGCGCAAACACCCACAAGGGGCTGAGGCAAAGACTCAAAATGACGGGCTTGATCATGGGAAAAATTCCTTTAAAAAAGAATAATCACACAACTTGCCAAAACGCAAAAGCCTTACAAACTAAAGGTTTGAAAGTACTCGGGGATTTAGCGCGGGGCTAATACCGACAAGGTCAGGCGCGAGACGCAGGAGGTGCGGCCTTGGTCATCGGTCATGTCGATTTGCCACACCTGCGTACTGCGCCCAATGTGTACCGGCCGCGCAATGCCATTGACCCAGCCCTCGGCCACGCCTCTGATGTGGTTGGCGTTGATGTCCAAGCCGACGATGCGGTGCCCGATGGGCGTGGAATAGTCCGCGCCGCACGAGCCCAAGGTCTCGGCCAGCATGACGCTGGATCCCCCGTGGATCACACCATAGGGTTGCGTGGTGCGCTCATCCACCGGAATGCGCCCGCGTATGAAGTCGGGCCCAATTTCGATGAACTCGATGCCCAGTCGCTCGGCAGCGGTGGCAATGTGGGTGGTGGTCAGTATGTCGGTGCTGATGGGCTTGGTCCAAATTGCCATGACAATGCGGGTCTCATTCAAAACAAAGCCACATCTTAGTAGCCATGAACACCTCTGCCAGCGCCTCGCCCCCCTTCGTTCCGCAAATGCGCCTTTACCAGCAATGGTTGGCCGAGCATCGCCAGTTGCAGTTTGACGATTACCAAGCCATGTGGCGTTGGTCGGTCACCCACTTAGAGGACTTTTGGCAGTCGGCATGGGACTACCTAGAACTTCAATCGCCCACGCCGCACAGCTGTGTTTTGGAGCGCAACACCATGCCGGGTGCCCGCTGGTTTGTCGGCGCGCAAGTGAACTATGCCCAACAGGTGCTGCGCCATGTGGACGCTGCCCATGCCGCAGGGATGCCTGCCATCATCAGCAGCAATGAGCGCGGCCAGCGTCGTGAGATGTCGTGGCCTGAGCTAAAACGCCAAGTCGCGGCACTCGCCTTGCATTTGCAGGCCCAAGGCGTGCAGCCCGGCGACCGTGTGGCTGCCTATTTGCCCAATATTGCCGAAACCATGGTGGCGTTTTTGGCGGTGACCAGCGTTGGCGGCATCTGGAGCGTGTGCGCCCCCGACATGGGCACCAACGCGGTACTCGACCGATTCAAGCAAATCAGCCCCAAGGTGTTGATCGCCATCGATGGCGTGACCTACGGAGGCAAAGACCTAGAGCGCCACAGCGTGGTCAGTGAATTACGCGCCGCCTTGCCAAGCGTGAAGCATTTGGTGGTCTACCGAAACTTAGGCGGCGTGCCAGTTCCTGACAACAGCAGCGACTGGGGTCAGATCATGCAACGCAATGATGCGGCCACCCAAGGGTTTGAACCTCTGTGGATGCCCTTTAACCACCCGCTGTGGATTGTGTATTCCAGCGGCACGACGGGCTTACCCAAGCCCTTGGTGCATGACCACGGCGGCACCATGCTCAACGGCATGGCGCATAAAAATTTGCACTACGACGTGTCGTGCAGTTATGAGCCGAATTCGTGGGGTGAGAAGTTTCTGTGGTACTCCTCTACGGGATGGGTGATGTGGAATGCGCAGCTCAGCGGTTTGCTCAGTGGCACCACCTGCGTGATTTACGACGGCAACCCTGGCGGTTCCAAAGAGCGACCCGACTGGGGCGTGTTGTGGCGCTACGCCGCACAAGAGGGTGTGACGTTTTTTGGCGGCGGCGCGGCTTTCTTTGCCAACTGCATGAAGGCGGGTACCGATTTATCCGCCATACACGGCCTGCACACGGTGAGGGCCTTGGGCACCACCGGCTCGCCCTTGAGCGCCGAGGTGCAGCAATGGGGCACCACCCAGTTTCATAACGTCTATGCCAAAGCGGGGGTGAGCAAGCCTGACATATGGTGGTGCAATATTTCCGGCGGTACCGACGCTGGCGCTTATGTGGGCGGCTTGCGCGACCTGCCCATGGTGGCCGGTGAAATGCAATGCCGTTTGTTGGGCGTGAGTGTGGAGGCGTGGAACGAACAAGGCCAAGCTGTGATTGACGAGGTGGGCGAGTTGGTGGTGACCCAGCCACTGCCTTGTATGCCACCCTTCTTTTGGGGTGACACCGAGAACCAGCGTTATTTGGGCAGCTATTTCGACACCTACCCACCAGGGGTGGGAAGACAACCAGGCGGTGGCAACCTTGGCGCTGACGCGGGTGCGGTGTGGCGACACGGCGACTGGCTCAAGATCACGCCCGAGGGCCGCGCCATTATTTATGGCCGCAGCGACGCCACCATCAACCGCCACGGTTTGCGCATGGGCACCAGCGAGCTGTACAGCGCTGTCGAAGCCCTGCCCGACGTGATGGACAGCATGGTGGTGGACTTGGAGTATTTAGGCAAAGACAGTTATATGCCGCTGTTCGTGGTGCTGCGTGAAGGCGTGACCTTGGACGACGCTTTGCGCCAGCGCTTGAGTGGTGCGATACGCACCGCGCTCAGCCCCCGCTTTGTGCCTGACGAGATGTTCCACGTGGCTGAAATCCCGCGCACCCTCTCGGGCAAAAAACAAGAGCTGCCCATCAAGAAACTGATGCTCGGCCAGCCTTTAGAAAAAGTGCTGAACAAAGACGCCATGGCCAACCCTGGTTGCTTGGATTGGTATGTGGAGATGGCGAAAAGGCATTTGGCGAAGGCATAGTCTTGTTGGTGCATCGCCGTCATTGCGAAGCCGTAGGCTGAAGCAATCCACTTAAGCAATCTCTTTAAGCCACCCCAGTCCTCTCGGCCGCCTCTCACCATCGCTTTGCGAAGAAGTTCGAGGCTATCACGAGCGCAGCGGGGTGGCTTAATCGACAAGAGACTTTTACGAATAAATTAGAGTCATTTAAGGGTTGTGACATGGCGCCCGAGATGGCGTGGCGCGACCCACCGACAGTTTGCTTCAGCCTACGGTTTCGCAATGACAGCTCCTCGCAATGACGGGCAATACAAGGGACATGGCCAGCGGATTAACATTGCCGGTTAAGCACACAGCAGCCAAACGGAGCATTCATGGCCAAGACCGCCTTTCATTGGGACGACCCCTTTTTATTGCAGCAGCAGCTCTCTGAAGACGAGCGCATGATCGAAGAGGCTGCCAGCGCCTACTGCCAAGACAAGCTTCTGCCCCGCGTCACTGAAGCCTTTCGCCATGAAAAAACCGATGTCGCCATCTTTCGTGAAATGGGCGAACTGGGCTTGCTCGGCCCCACCATCCCCACCGAATATGGCGGCCCAGGCTTGAGTTATGTGGCTTATGGGCTGATCGCCCGCGAGGTCGAGCGCGTCGACTCTGGTTACCGCTCGATGATGAGCGTGCAGTCGTCCTTGGTGATGCTGCCGATTTTTGAGTTCGGCACCGAAGGCCAGCGTCAAAAATACCTGCCCAAACTCGCTACCGGCGAGTGGATCGGTTGCTTCGGTTTGACCGAGCCCGACCATGGCTCGGACCCTGCCAGCATGGCCAGCCGTGCGCAAAAAGTCAAGGGCGGTTACCAGCTCAAGGGCAACAAGATGTGGATTTCCAATTCACCGATTGCCGATGTGTTTGTGGTCTGGGCCAAAGAGGTCAGCGAGTCCGGCGCGATCGGCCCCATCCGCGGCTTTGTGCTGGAAAAAGGCATGAAAGGTTTGAGCGCACCGGCCATCCACAGCAAAGTGGGTTTGCGGGCGTCCATCACCGGCGAGATCGTGATGGACGGCGTGTTTGTGCCCGAAGAAAACGCCTTCCCCGAGGTGCAGGGATTGAAAGGCCCTTTCACTTGCCTCAACAGCGCACGCTACGGTATTGCTTGGGGCGCTTTGGGTGCAGCTGAAGATTGCTTTCACCGCGCCCGCCAGTACACCTTGGACCGCCAGCAGTTTGGCCGCCCACTGGCCGCCAACCAGCTCATCCAAAAGAAGCTGGCTGACATGCAAACCGAAATTTCACTTGGCCTGCAAGGCTGTTTGCGTTTGGGCCGCATGAAAGACGAAGGGACCGCCAGCGTGGAAATCACCTCCATCTTGAAGCGCAACTCCTGTGGCAAGGCGCTGGACATTGCGCGCATGGCCCGCGACATGATGGGCGGCAATGGCATCAGCGACGAGTTTGGTGTGGCGCGCCATTTGGTGAACCTGGAGGTGGTCAACACCTACGAGGGTACGCACGACATTCACGCCCTGATCTTGGGCCGCGCCATCACCGGCATTGCCGCGTTTGCCAACTGAAGCGCTTTTGAAAAAACAGCGCATCGTGGTGGGCTTGAGCGGGGGCGTTGACTCCGCTGTCACCGCGATGCTGCTGAAGCAACAAGGCCACGAGGTGGTCGGCATCTTCATGAAGAACTGGGAAGATGACGACGATGATGAGTACTGCTCCACCAAGCAAGACTTCATCGACGCGGCGGCGGTGGCCGATGTGATCGGCATTGACATAGAACACGTCAACTTTGCGGCTGATTACAAAGACCGTGTATTTGCCGAGTTTTTGCGCGAGTACCAAGCAGGTCGTACGCCCAACCCCGACATCTTGTGCAACGCCGAGATCAAATTCAAAGCATTTCTAGACCACGCCATGCGCTTGGGTGCCGACAAGATCGCGACAGGCCACTATGCGCGGGTTCGCCATAACACCGATAGCAGTTTGTACGAGCTGCTCAAAGGTGTGGACGCCAGCAAAGACCAAAGCTATTTTTTGCATCGGCTCACACAAGCGCAGTTGTCGCAAACCTTGTTTCCCGTGGGCGAGATTGAAAAAACCGAGGTGCGGCGCTTGGCCGATGCAGCTGGTTTGCCCAACGCTCGCAAAAAAGACTCCACCGGCATTTGCTTTATTGGCGAGCGTCCCTTCAGAGAGTTTTTAAACCGCTACATCGCCAAAGCGCCCGGCCCCATCAAGACAGATGCGGGGCGCAAGATCGGGCAACACCAGGGCTTGAGTTTTTACACGCTGGGCCAGCGCCAAGGTTTGGGCATTGGCGGCATCAAAGAAAAAGGCGCGCAGCGCGGCGGCGGAGAACATGCGCCGTGGTTTGTGGCTCGCAAAGACATGGAGAGCAACACGCTGTGGGTGGTGCAAGGACACGACCATCCTTGGTTGTTGTCAACACAGTTGCAAGCCGATGACCTGAGTTGGATTGCGGGCACACCTCCTGCTGCGGGCCGGCTTTACGCCAAAACCCGCTACCGCCAGCAAGACGCGATATGCGATCTGTCTTGGCAACAAGCGCAGATGCAGCTCGATTTTCCCGAGGCCCAATGGGCGGTTACACCCGGGCAGTCGGCGGTTTTGTATGACGGCGATGTGTGTTTGGGCGGCGGGGTGATCGCCTCCAAGAAAAAAGCCCCGCAGAGCGGGGCTTTTGTACAGGGTGAAGAGCTTTAAGCCGCTGTCAGCCAGTAACCTGCGTTGAAAGGACTGCTCATGCGCAAGGCCAAGGGTGACACGTCTACCAGCTTGTCGGTGGGCATTTTTTCGCCTTCGCCTAAATCGATGCCAGCAGTGTGCGTGGCGTCAGCGGGGCGGTCTAAGGCGGCAGCGCGTGCAACCGAGAAAGAATAGAAGCAGCGGAAAGAGATTTTGCGCTCGGCCCAGAACTCGGCAGCTTCGCGGAAAACGTCCAACAGCTGTTCGCGGGCTTCTTTGTCAAATTTGGCGTGTGCAGGAATGTGCTCTAAAACCAGAACAAAACCGGGCTGTGCACCAGATTTGTGCAAGGCATCGCTCATATGGTCGAACAAAGCGTCAAAGTTTTTGCTGGCCAAGGCGGGAAACGTGAACTGCAAGGCAGTCATGTCCAAAATGTCTTGCTTGCTTTGGGCGTCTGCCAAATTGGCATACAAAAAGTGATAACCCAGTTGAGCGGCCGAAAATTGCAGGTCTGCCACGCTGAATGCGCGGATAGACTGAACAATATTGGTTTTGACAGTACGAAGAGGCAGGTCTGTTGCCACAGCAATCCCTTAAGTTGAGTGTGGGAAAGTGGGTACTTCCCCCGAGTTAACCCGAGTGTTACAGGCGCGAATTATCCGCCAAGCCAGACAAATTTGCAAGGATTGACAGACTTGGCTACAGCGGTAAAAGGGTTAAAAAAGAAAGCGAAGTTAGCCTTTGCACTCTTTAGAACTCTTTAGAACTGTTATTTTGTTGAATTTATGTCTGCAACCGTGATGGCTGTCATGTTCACAATTCTTCTAACCGTGGTGCTGGCGGTCAAGATTTGCACCGGTTTGGCTGCTCCCAAGAGCACCGGGCCGATGGCAATATTGCCACCAGCCGCGGTTTTGAGCAGGTTATAGGCGATATTGGCGGAGTCTAGGTTCGGCAAAACCAGCAAATTGGCATCGCTGTGCAACGTCGTGGCGGGCATGAGACTGCGCCTTGCGGGGGTGTCAATGGCGACATCGCCGTGCATTTCACCGTCAATTTCCAGCCAAGGCGCACGTTCTTGGACCAGCGTCAAGGTGTGGCGCATCTTGACGGCGCTCGCGTGGTTGCTGCTGCCAAAGTTGGAGTGCGACAGCAATGCAGCTTTGGGCACCACGCCAAAGCGTTTCATTTCTTCGGCGGCCATGATGGTGATTTCGGCCAATTGCTCGGCGCTGGGGTCGTAGTTGATGTGGGTGTCGACCAAAAACACTTGCCTATCGGGCAGCAGCAAAGCGTTCATGCAGGCATAGGTGCTGATGCCTTTGCGCAGACCAATCACTTGATCGATGTAGTGCAAATGCGCGTCCGGCGTGGTCCAGGTGCCGCAGATCAAGCCATCGACTTCACCTTTGTGGAGCATCATCGCGCCAATCAGCGTAAGGCGGCGACGCATATCAATTTTTGCCAACTGCGCCGTCACACCCTTGCGAGCGGTGAGTTGGTGGTAGGTCTGCCAAAAGTCCTTGTAGCGGTGGTCATCTTCCACGTTGACCACTGCGTAGTCCACACCTTCTGTCAAGCGCAAGCCAAAACGCTCAATGCGCTGCGCGATGATGGCGGGGCGACCAATTAAAGTGGGCTTGGCCAAGCCTTCATCCAACACAATTTGCGCGGCGCGAAGTACGCGTTCGTCTTCGCCCTCGGCAAAGCAAATGCGCTTTTTCAGACCGCGCTTGGCCGCGGCAAAAATGGGTTTCATCGCCGAGCCCGAGGCATACACCAGCGATTGCAACTTTTCGCGGTAAGCATCCATGTCGGTGATGGGGCGCTGAGCCACACCGCTGGCTACCGCGGCTTGCACCACCGCTGGCGCGATCTTCATCATCAAGCGAGGATCAAACGGTTTGGGAATCAGATATTCTGGGCCAAAGGCCAAGGTTTCGCCCGCATAGGCGGCAGCGACCACCTCACTTTGTTCGGCTTGCGCCAGGTCAGCAATGGCATGTACCGCGGCAATTTCCAT
Source organism: Bordetella parapertussis (assembly GCA_945899335.1). Lineage (GTDB taxonomy): Bacteria > Pseudomonadota > Gammaproteobacteria > Burkholderiales > Burkholderiaceae_C > Limnohabitans. Next base: position 3,617 of record CAMDIP010000020.1, on the reverse strand, counting down.
CTCCGACGTGATGGTGGACGCTCCTGCGTCCAAGGCGCCACGAAAGATGTAGGGGAAGCACAAGACATTGTTGACTTGGTTGGGGTAGTCGGTGCGACCGGTGGCCATGATGGCGTCGTCGCGCACCTTCAAAACCTCTTCGGGCAAGATCTCAGGCGTGGGGTTGGCCAGTGCCATGATGATGGGCCTCTGTGCCATTTTCTTCACCATCTCGGGTTTCAAAACGCCGCCCGCTGATAAACCTAAAAACACGTCTGCGCCATCGATAACTTCAGCCAAGCTGCGTTTATCGGTTTTTTGAACGAACTGAATTTTGTCTTCGTCCATCAATTCGCTGCGGCCCTCGTAGACCACGCCGGCCAAGTCGGTGACCCAGATGTTTTTGCGTGGCATTCCCAGCTTGACCAACATACCCAAACACGCCAGCGCGGCAGCACCTGCGCCAGAGGCCACCAACTTCACTTGGGTGATGTCTTTGTTAACCACTTTCAAGCCGTTCAAAATCGCTGCGCCCACCACAATGGCGGTGCCGTGTTGGTCGTCATGAAAGACGGGAATCTTCATGCGCTCGCGCAATTTGCGCTCGATGTAAAAGCAGTCGGGCGCCTTGATGTCTTCCAAGTTGATGCCACCAAAAGTGGGCTCAAGCGCGGCAATGATGTCGACCAATTTGTCGGGGTCTTTTTCGTTCACCTCAATGTCAAACACATCAATGCCAGCAAACTTTTTGAACAACACGCCCTTGCCTTCCATGACCGGCTTGGCCGCGAGTGGACCGATGTCACCCAAGCCTAGCACCGCTGTGCCGTTGGTGATAACGGCGACCAAATTGCCTCGGCTGGTGTATTTGTAGGCGTTGTTGGGGTCTTTGACGATTTCTTCGCAAGGTGCGGCCACACCGGGGGAGTAGGCCAGCGACAAATCGTGCTGGTTGAGCAGTTGCTTGGTGGCTTGGATGGCAACCTTGCCGGGGCTGGGGAACTCGTGGTATTCAAGTGCTGCTCGGCGTAATTCGGCGCGGGCTTGGGCGCTGGTGTGGTCGGTCGGGGGGACGGGTGGGCTGGCCATGTGGAACTCCAAGCGCTGCCAGAAGCAGGGTGTCTGGCAAGCCGTGCCGATTCTAGGCGCGTATGCGCTTCAGAATTTGTAGGTGTATTCAGCGATCAAGGCATCGCTGTCAAGCTTGCGGGTTTGGACATTCCATGCACGAATAAAACGCAATTCAATTTCATGGTGTGCATCCATTTCATAGCTTGGACCAAAGCGAAACTTGTTTCTGTCGTGGCCGGCAGTGCCATCCAAGGTGCGTTGAAAACGCAAACCCGCCATGAAGCCAAAAGCACCACGCTCGAAATGGATACCTGTATCGACATAGGTGTAGTTGAAATTCTCGGAATTGCTTAATTCCCTTCCAACCAAACCCCGCACAAACAGCGCCCAAGTATCGTCAATCTCAAAGTTTTTCTTCAAGCGCAAGGCCAGCTTTTTGACGCGCTTTTTTTCGTTCACGCCGTCTTCAATTTCGTTTTCTCGCTCGGCCTCAATCAGCACATCGACTTTGTGGATAAAGCCATTTTTAAAGCTCAAGCCCGGCACCAAGGTGAGGGAGTTGGCGTGCCCTGCACCGAACGCCATTTTTTGGTGCTCGTATTCCAAGCCCAGCGAAGGCTTGCCACCCCACAGCTGCGCATCGGCCCGTGCATGGGGGCTGAGCAAAAGCGCCAGTGTTGCGGCGAAAAAGGGAGGTTGAAAAAAAGAAAAAGTAGCCATAAAGCATCGGGATATTTTCCCGAGCATACACCGGCATGCCATTCAAGGCACCCCAAAACTACTTTGCCATCAAAGCTTCAATCTCAGCGACTTCCACCGGCACGTCCCGGGAGATGAGCGCACAGCCGGTGGCGGTGACGATGGCGTCGTCTTCAATGCGAATGCCAATGTTCCAAAAAGCCTCGGGGACATTGTCAGAGGGGCGCACATACAGACCGGGCTCCAAGGTCAGCACCATCCCTGGTTGCAGCACACGGCTTGGGCGCGGTTGCACCATCACGCCCGTAAGTGGGTCGGCTTTGGCGGGGGCGGTGTTCGCCTCGCCAGGCTCCACATAGCTGCCGCAGTCGTGAACATCCATGCCCAACCAATGGCTGGTGCGGTGCATGTAAAAAGGGAAATAGGCTTTCTTCTCCAGTACATCGTCTAAAGAGCCGTGCTTTTGCGGTGTCAGCAACCCCAAGTCCAGCAAACCTTGAGACAAGATGCGCAAGGCGGCTTCGTGCGGGTCGTTGAAACGTGCGCCCGCTTTTGTCGCGTCCGCAGACGCATGTTGCGCGGACAGCACAACTTGGTACAGGTCTTTTTGCGGCCCTGTGAACTTGCCATTGGCAGGGAAGGTGCGGGTGATGTCGGACGCATAGCCATCCAACTCGCAACCCGCATCAATCAACACCAACTCTGCATCGCGAATGTGAGCCACATCCGCGCGGTAATGCAGCACACAGGCGTTGGCGCCTGCAGCGACGATGGAGGTGTACGCAGGAAACTGCGAGCCGTGTTGGCGAAACTCATGCAGCAACTCGGCCTCCAAGTGGTACTCGCGAACGTCAAGACCAGATCGCAACATGCGAGCGCTGGTTTGCATGGCACGAATATGCGCGTGTGCGCTGATACGCGCGGCGCGGCGCATGGTGTCTTGCTCGTGAGCGTCTTTGATCAGGCGCATTTCGTCGAGCAAGGTGCAAAGGTCTTGTTGCGATGAGGGGCAGGACACACCCATGCGCACACGGGCGCGAACCTTGGTGAGCCAGCCGTCTATGTGTGCAGTCAAACCTTCATGCGTGGCAAAAGGGAACCAGATCGTGGTTTGGTTCTCAAGTAACTTGGGCAGTTCTTTGTCGAGTTCACTTACCGAATGCGCTTGGCTTACGCCTAAAGCAACGGGTGCGGCCTCTGGCCCCAAGCGGATGCCGTCCCAAATCTCGCGCTCGAGGTCTTTGGGTTGGCAAAACAAGGTGCTGTGGCCGTTGGCCGCGACCACCAGCCACGCATTGGGCTCGGTAAAACCGGTCAGGTAATAAAAATAGCTGTCGTGGCGATAGGGGAAGTCGCTGTCGCGGTTACGGGCGCGCTCAGTCGCGGTGGGAATGATGGCCACACCACCTGCGCCCAATTGGGTAGCCAAAGCGGCGCGGCGTTGCGCGTAAATATTAATCATGAAGAGATTGTAGGAGGGGTGTGAGCAAATGAAGTCAAAGATTCAACTGCGCCAAACGCTCAGGCGTACCCACATCCACCCACAGGCCTTCAAACACAGATGCGCTCACCAAACCCTGATCCATGGCGGCTCTCAACATGGCCGCCAAGGGCGCTTTCACGCCATCGGGGTTGCCAGCAGGAATGGGGCACCAAGCCGCCTCAAAGAAAGCGCGTTTATAAAGTGCGATGGTGCTGAAGGTGAAAAAGGTGTGTCCAGCATTGCGCGGTAGGTTCAAAGCCAAACCTTCGGGCGACAAACCAAAGTCACCGCCCGTGTTGTGGTCTGGGTTGGGTACCAGCCAAATATGGGCCAACATAGGGCTGACTTTGAAACGCTCATAGGCTTCGGTAGAAAAGGCAAAGTC
>CAMDIP010000019.1 GCA_945899335.1 Bordetella parapertussis | reverse complement strand
CTCTTAGGACGCAAACTCAGTGCCGCCGGCTTTGACGCCGACGAAATAGAGCAAGCGCTGTCTTGGCTCGCGGGCTTACACACCGCTGCCAACAATGCCGAAACCATTCAAATCAATGCACCCAAAACTGCTTGGGAAACTGCGTATGTGCAGTCACCCATCAGCATGCGTGTGTATTCTGTGAATGAGCAGCAGCAGTTGGGTGCCGCCGGACTGGGCTTTATCACCTTCATGGAAGGTGCAGGCGTCTTGCCACCTCAGGTGCGCGAGATTGTGGTGGACCGCGCCATGGCAGTGACCACCCACCCCATCAGCTTAGACGACTTGAAAATCATCGTCTTGATGGTTTACTGGAGTGCTGGCATCGAACCCGATGCGCTGGTGCTCGATGAGTTGTGCGACGACCAAGAGTCGCGCATCGCGCACTGAGCAGGCTTAAACCACTGCACCCGAGTTAGGGTCGTTCGGGTCTTCTTCAGGGCCGTCTTTTTTCACCGGTTTGATCAAGTCTTCACGGCGTATACCCAGCCACATGGCAATCGCAGCGGCCACAAACACTGAAGAATAAATGCCAAACAAAATACCGATGGTCAGCGCCATGGCGAAGTAGTGCAATGTGGCGCCACCAAACAGCAGCATGGACAAGACCATCAATTGGGTACAGCCGTGGGTGATGATGGTTCGGCTGATGGTGGAAGTGATGGCGTTGTCGATGATCTCGACCGTGTTCATTTTGCGGAATCGGCGAAAGTTTTCTCGTACCCGATCAAAAATCACCACCGACTCGTTCACTGAATAGCCCAAGACCGCCAGCACCGCAGCCAGCACGGGCAGCGAAAACTCCCACTGGAAGTAAGCAAAAAAGCCCAAGATGATGATGACATCGTGCAAGTTGGCAATGATGCCCGCCACCGCGTATTTCCATTCAAAGCGAATGGCCAAATAAATCATGATGCCAATGACTACACAGGCCAAGGCCTTGAGGCCATCGATGGCCAGCTCGTCGCCCACTTGCGGACCGACAAACTCGGTGCGGCGCAACTCGGCGCTGGCGTCCATCTCTTTAAGGCTGCCAAACACTTTGTTGCTCAGCTCGGCGGTGTTGCTGCCTTTGGCGGCAGGCATGCGGATCAGCACATCGCGCGAAGAGCCAAAGTTTTGCACTTGCACATCGTTGATGCCCAAGGCCGCAATGCGCTCGCGCATGGGTTCAAGCGGCGCAGGTTGTGCAAAACTGACCTCCATCAGGGTGCCGCCGGTGAACTCCACCGACAAATGCAATCCACGGCTGAAGAGGAAAAACACCGCCGCCAAAAAGGTGATCAACGAAATCGCGTTAAACACCAAAGCATGGCGCATGAACGGGATGTCTTTGCGGATTTTGAAAAATTCCATGTCAGGCTTTCTTTAATCGGCTTTGGCTTTGGCAATCACGTCTTGGGTGGTGGCGTCAGGCTTCCACACCGTGCCAATCGAGACGGTTTGCAAACGTTTTTGGCGGCCATACCAAAGGTTGACCAAGCCGCGCGAGAAAAACACCGCTGAGAACATGCTGGTGAGAATGCCTAAACAATGCACCACCGCGAAACCGCGCACCGGTCCCGAGCCAAAGGCCAACAACGCCAAACCAGCGATCAAGGTGGTGACGTTGGAGTCCAAAATCGTTGACCACGCACGGTCGTAGCCCATGTGGATGGCGGTTTGCGGTGCCGCGCCGTTGCGCAGTTCTTCGCGAACCCGTTCATTGATCAGAACGTTGGCGTCAATCGCCATGCCAAGCACCAGTGCCATGGCCGCCATACCTGGTAGCGTGAGCGTGGCTTGCAGCATAGAGAGCACCGCCACCAATAACAGCAAATTCACTGCCAGTGCAATGCTGGAGATGACGCCAAACAAGGCGTAATAAAGGCACATGAAGGCGGTAACAGCGACAAAGCCCCAAGTGACACTGTCAAAGCCTTTGGCGATGTTCTCAGCACCCAAGCTTGGGCCAATGGTGCGCTCTTCGATGATTTCCATGGGTGCGGCCAGGGAACCAGCACGCAGCAGCAATGAGGTGTCCGCAGCTTCCACGGTGGTCATGCGACCTGAAATTTGCACCCGACCGCCGCCAATTTCGCTGCGAATCACGGGAGAGGTCACCACTTCGCCTTTGCCTTTTTCAAACAGCAAGATGGCCATGCGCTTGCCCACGTTTTCACGGGTGACTTCTTTGAAGATGCGAGCGCCTTTGGCATCCAAGGTCAGGTGAACCGCCGCTTCTTGTGTTTGGTTGTCAAAGCCGGGTTGGGCGTCGGTCAGGTTTTCGCCCGTCAGCACCACGACCTTTTTCACAATCACCGCTTGGCCATTGCGGTCCAGGTATTTTTCCGCACCAAAAGGCACGGCGCCGCTGCCCACCTCGGCCAAACGTGCTTCGCTGCTTTCTTCAACCATGCGGATTTCAAGGGTTGCCGTACGACCCAAAATGTCTTTGGCTTTGGCGGTGTCTTGCACACCGGGGAGCTGCACCACGATGCGGTCTAAGCCTTGTTGCTGGATGACGGGTTCAGCCACACCCAGCTCGTTGATACGGTTGTGCAGCGTGGTGATGTTTTGCTTGAGGGCTTGGTCTTGTACGCGACGTGCTGCTTCGGGTTTCAAGCTGGCGCTGAGCTTGACTTCATCGCCTTGCGGGTTGAGGGTAGACGCCAAATCGGGGAACTGGTCGCGCATCAGCGATTGCGCCGCATCAGCTGTGGCTTGGTCGCGAAACCCCATCAGAATCGTTTCTTTTTCGCGAGAAATACCGTTGTGGCGCAGGTTTTTTTCGCGCAAAGCGCTGCGCAAGTCGCCGCTCAAAGAGTCGAGCTTTTTGGTCAGAGCTGCTTGCATGTCCACTTGCAACATGAAGTGCACACCGCCGCGCAAATCCAGACCCAGGTACATAGGTGCAGCATTCAAGGTCGACAACCAAGTGGGCGTGCGCGGTATCAAGTTCAGCGCCACCACATACGCGGGGTTGGCCGCATCAGGGTTGAGCGCCTGTTGCATGGCGTCTTTGGCTTGAAGTTGCTGTTCGGTGGTTTCGAACCGCGCTTTGAGCGAGTTGTTTTCAAGGCCGATCAAGGTGGGTGTGAGCGACGCGGCTTTGAGCGCCTCTTCCACTTTGCCCAAGGTGGCGGTGTCGACCTTGGCGCTGGCTCGGGCAGGAGAAACTTGTACCGCCGGTGCTTCGCCAAAGAAATTGGGCACGGTGTACAAGCCACCCACGCAAAAAGCGATCAGGATGACCAGGTATTTCCAAATGGCGTAACGGTTCATGGCGCAGGCGTCAGTGTTAAATTATTTGATGCTGCCTTTGGGCAGCACTTGCACCACCGCTGAGCGCTGCAGTTGCAGTGTCACGCCGTTGCCCACTTCCAAACCAATTTGGTTGTCGCCCAGTTGGGCGATCTTGCCCAACATGCCGCCCGAGGTGACCACTTCGTCGCCCTTGGCCAATGCGTCGAGCATGGCCTTGAGTTCTTTTTGGCGTTTCATTTGGGGGCGGATCATGACGAAATACAGCACCACAAACATCAACACCAAAGGCAGCATGCTCATGAGCGAGGAACCGAGGTCACCACCGGCGGTGGCGGCGGGTGCGGATTGGGCGTAGGCAGATGAAATGAACACAGTAAATTCTCCAAATTCGGGCAACCGGCGATTGTATGCGGTTGGGTTTTCTGCATGCCAACGTGGTCATTACAAGATTCAGTCATTGGATGGCGCTGTCCTTGCTTCGGGGCTAAAGCCCCTGGCAATGACGAATTAACGCAATGACGACCTCAACTCAAATGCGCCCCAATCAACCCTGCCAACTCAAACATCCCCACACTGTCCTTGCCAAACACGGTTTTGAGTTTGGCGTCGCACTGAATCGTGCGTTTGTCTTTGAGGTCTTGCAAGCCATTTGCCTTGATGTAGTCCCACAGTTTTTTCATCACCTCGGTGCGGGCCACGGCCTCGGGGCCAATCACTGCGGCTAAGGCCGCGCTGGGTGCTTTGCCGGCTGCGGTTTTGCGCGGGGCTTTGGGTTTGGGGTCTTTGGCAACTTTCGCTGCAGCTTTCTTGGCCGCAGGCGTCTTTTTGCCGGGTATGGTTTTGCCCGCTGCTTTCACCAAGGCGCGGGTGGTGGGTGCGCCGCCTTTTTTCGGGTACTTGCTGGGCTCAAACGCAAAGCTCACCTTGCCGGCTTCGGCGTCGTAGCTCAGGTAGGCCTTGAAGGCACGTCGGGTGCGCATGGAGACAAATTTCTCCAGCAAATCGGTTTTGCCCTCAGCCAGCAGTTTTTTGATTTGGTCGTGCTCAATCACCTGTTGCAAGATGACGCGCCCGCTTTTGAAGTCGCAGCTCGGCGTGGGCTGGGCGATGGTGGGCACAGATTTGCTGCACACATAATTGGCGCCGTGCTCGTGCACCGCAGAACCGCACTTGGGGCAAGCGCCCAAGTTCTCGGCCTCGCCAAACTCCACAATCTCGCCGCTCTCGGCGTTTTTGTCGTCGCCAAAGTCGAACTCCAGCTTCCAGTTTTTTTCTTCCTCGTTGAACTTGAGCGCAATTTCGGCGGTGAAAGGCCAACCGGCTTTGGAGCGGAAACCTTCCAAGGGGCCGATTTTTTTGTCGTGCAAAAACTGCTCCACCTCGGTGGGCTCAAAGGTGCGGCCTGCCGGTGTTTTGCCAAACGAGAAGCCGCAGCCTGGGCCTTCAATCTCGCCGTCTGCATTGGTGGTGGCCACTGCACCGGCTTTGCCGATGCAGGTGTAGCGGCGGTAGTTTTCTTTCACCACGCCAGCGCATGTGGGGCAGGGCGTGGTGAGGGTGGCATAGTCGCCAGGGATGGTGTCGCGGTCGTATTCCTTGGCTTTTTTCACCATGCGAGCGGTCATCTCGGCGATGTCTTTCATGAAGTCTTCGCGCGACAACTGGCCTTTTTCCATTTGCGAGAGCTTGAACTCCCAGTCGCCGGTCAGGTCGGCGCGTGACAACTCTTCCACGCCCAAACCACGCAGCAGCGTCATCAGCTGGAAGGCTTTGGCGGTGGGGATCAACTCACGGCCTTCGCGCAACATGTATTTTTCGTTCAGCAAGCCCTCAATGATGGACGAGCGTGTGGCAGGCGTGCCCAAGCCTTTTTCTTGCATGGCTTCGCGCAGCTCGTCGTCTTCCACGGTTTTGCCAGCACCCTCCATCGCGCCCAAAAGGGTCGCCTCGGTGTAGCGCGCCGGTGGGCGGGTTTTCAGGCCTTTGGGGTCGGCCTCAGACACTTTGGGTTTTTCGCCCGCATTGAGTTTCACCAAAATCTTGCCGGACTCTTTGTCTTCTTCCTCATCCACCTCTTTGCCGTAAATGGCTTGCCAACCCGGCTCCACCAACACGCGGCCAGTGGTTTTGAAGTGGTGGGTTTTGCCCGCAGCTGCTACTTGGCTGATGCGGGTGGTGTCCATGAATTGCGCGGCGGGGTAGAACACAGCGATGAAGCGGCGCACCACAAAGTCGTACAGCTTTTGCTCGGCGTCGGACAAACCGCTGGGTGCTTCGAGTGTGGGGATGATGGCAAAGTGGTCGCTGACCTTGGCGTTGTCAAACACCTTTTTGCTGGGCTTGATGTAACCCTGCGCGATGGCGGTTTTGGCAAACGGCGCGAGGTGCCCCATGCCGCTGTTAGCCAGCATTTGCATGGTCTCTTTGACGGTGGGCAGGTAGTCCTCGGGCAGGTGCTTGGAGTCGGTACGCGGGTAGGTCAAGGCCTTGTGGCGCTCGTACAGGCTTTGCGCCAGCGACAGCGTGGTTTTGGCCGAGAAGCCAAAGCGGCCATTGGCCTCGCGCTGCAAGGTGGTCAGGTCGAACAGGCCGGGGCTGCCCTTGCTGCTGGGTTTGCTTTCCTCCGTCACCGTGGCGGTTTGGTTACGCACCGCCTCGGCAATGGCTTGCGCTTCGCCCAATGTCCAAACACGGTCTTCCTTGATTTCTTTGTCGTCGGCGTTGGCTTTGTGCGTGGGGTTGAACCATTTGCCGGCATACGCACCTGCGGCGGCTGCAAAGCTGGCGTGGACTTCCCAGTAGTCGCGGCTGATGAATTTGCGGATCAGTTCTTCACGCTCAACCACCACCGACAGGGTGGGTGTTTGCACCCGACCGACGGTGGTCAGGAAGAACCCGCCATCGCGGGAGTTGAACGCGGTGAAGGCGCGGGTGCCGTTGATGCCGACCAGCCAATCGGCTTCCGACCTGCTGCGCGCGGCGTCGGCCAAGCCTTGCATTTGTTTGCTGGTGCGCAAGCTGCCAAAACCGTCGCGGATGGCTTGTGGCGTCATGGACTGCAGCCACAGCCGTTTCACAGGTTTGTCCAAAGGTTTTTTGCCGCCGGCGTATTGCTCTATCAATCGGAAGATGAGCTCACCCTCGCGCCCCGCGTCACAGGCGTTGATGATGTCGCTCACGTCTTTGCGCTTGGCTTGTTTGACCACCGCCGACAGGCGCGACTTGGTTTTCTCCACCGGCTTCAAGTCAAAGTAAGGCGGGATGACCGGCAGGTGGGCAAAGCTCCACTTGCCGCGTTTGACATCAAACTCCTCGGGCGCTTGGATTTCCACCAAATGGCCCACCGCGCTGGTGACCACAAAGGTGTCGTTCTCGAAATGATCGTCGTGCTTTTCAAACTTGCCTGCGCTTGGCGTCAAGGCGCGAACGATGTCTTGTGCCACAGAGGGCTTCTCGGCGATGACCAGTGTTTTACTCATGCAATTCTTCCTTGCTTACAATCTGTCGTCTCGCGCGCGCACGCGCACATGTACGTATTCAACATATCAGAATTTTCCAACAGGCTCCCATGACCTCTTCTAGCAACAGCGGTAAACGCATTCAGGTGCGCCGCTCAGGCGTTCACGGCAAAGGGGTGTTTGCCCTGACAGACATCGCCAAAGGCGAGATTCTGATCGAATACATCGGTGAGGTTATCAGTTGGAAAAAAGCGCAAAAGCGCCACCCCCACAATCCTAAAGACCCGCACCACACGTTTTACTTCCATGTCAGCAAAAAACATGTGATTGATGCACTTTATGGCGGCAATGATGCGCGCTGGATCAACCACTCCTGCGCGCCCAACTGCGAGGCCGATGAAGCCGGTGAGCGCATTTTCATCCGCACACTGCGCAAAATCAAAGCGGGTGAAGAAATCAATTACGACTACGGCTTGGTGATTGACGAGCCTTACACCGCCACTTTGCTGGCCGATTACCCTTGCCATTGCGGCTCCCGCGTGTGTCGCGGCACCTTGCTATCCCCTAAGTCTTGATGCGCGCTGGCAATGCTCCCTTGCATTGGCCGCTGACAGCGTTGCAAGCTGCGGTCAAGCCTTTGGCCGATCTGGCCCATGTCGAGGTATTGCCAACCATCGATTCCACCAACAGCGAACTCATGCGCCGTGCTCGTCTTGGCGACACCCGCCCTTGTCTGTTGGTGGCCGAGCAACAAAGCGCGGGCAGAGGACGGCAGGGCCGCACTTGGCAGGGGCAGCGCGCTGATGCGCTCACCTTTTCTTTGGGACTGATGTTGGCCCCGCCCGATTGGTCTGGGCTGTCCTTGGCGGTTGGGGTGTGCATGGCCGAGGCGTTAGACCCGCAGCAAAGCCTTGGCCTGGGTTTGAAGTGGCCTAACGATGTGTGGGTAGGTGCGCCCCAAGCGCCGCGAAAACTGGCGGGCATGCTGATTGAAACTGTGTGGGTTGCGGGCGATAACAGCGCTTCGCGCTACACAGTGATTGGCATTGGCATCAACCTGCATGGGCCTTTGGACAGCGAATTAAGTACGCCCGCAGCAGGTTTGCGCGAATGGCTGGGCGAGGCCTTGCTGCCACCCGAAGTGTTGCAGCGCTTGATTGCCCCCTTGGTGGATGGCCTGCGCTTGTTTGAAGTTCAAGGCTTTGCGCCATTCAAAGCCAAGTTTGATCAGCGCGATGTGTTGCGCGGTCAGGCCGTGCGGTTAAGCAATGGGCAAGAGGGCGTGGCTTGCGGTGTGGACGCCCGTGGCGTGTTGCAAGTCGACGCCGCCCACGGCCGCATCGCGGTCAGCAGCGACGAGGTCAGTGTTCGTCTGACAGCAGGTGTCGCATGAGGAAATACATCACCGCGCTGGCACTGGCTTTGGTGATTGCAAATGTGCTGTTTTGGGCGTGGTCACATGGCGGGCTGCGCGTGTTGGGCTGGGCGCCTAACGACCCGCGTGAACCGCAGCGCGTGGAAGAGCAGTTGAGCCCCGAGGCGCTGCGTCTGAAGTCTGTAAATCCGCGTCCGTAATACGCCGTTGTTGCATCAGCGAAACCCAACGCGGTCGAGCATTTGCTGAACCTTGATTTGGTTCATGCCAATAAAGCTCGCGGGCAAGGGGTCTGTCTTGAAGTTCACCCCGCCCATGGCTTGCAAAGCGGGGTTGTTGATTTGCACACCCTTGACCACCGGCCACTCGTTGTTGCCGTCGGCAAAATAGCTTTGGGCGGAGGGGCTGGCCAAGTACTCCAAAAACTTTTGCGCGTTGGCGGGGTGTTTGGCATATTGGGCCACCGCGCCGCCTGCTATGTTCATGTGCGTGCCCCAGCTTGCTTGGTTGGGGAAAATAACCCCAACACGCTGCATCAGCGCTTGGTCTTGCTGTGCTCCAGAGCGCAGCAGACGCGCCACATAGTAAGAATTGGCAAGCGCTATGCCGCACTCACCACTGCCCACCGCTTTGATTTGGTCTGTGTCGCCGCCTTTGGGGCTGCGCGCCATATTGCCCACCAAGTCTTTGAGCCAAACCTCGGTGGCGGGTGCGCCAAGATGCTCAACCATAGAGCCGAACAATGACAGGTTGTAGGGATGAGAGCCCGAGCGAGCGCAGAGCTTGTTTTTGTTCACAGGCAAAGCGAGCTTTTCATAGCTGTCAACGTCTTCTGGCTTGACCCGCGATTTGTCGTACACAATGACACGCGCACGTGTTGAAAAGCCAAACCAAGATGTCCCTTCTGTGCGGGTACGGGCGCGCAGGTGCTCAGGAATGGCCTTTTCCAATAACTTTGAATGGATCGGTTTGAACAAGCCCTCGACTTCGCCTTTCCACAAACGCGCGGTATCCACCAACAAAATCACATCGGCAGGCGAGGCCGAGCCCTCAGCTTTTAGGCGCGACAAAATGCCGGCATCATCTGCGTCCACACGGTTGATGCGAATGCCGGTCGCGCGGGTGAAGTCGGCGTACAAGGCCTCGTCGGTGGCATAGTGTCTGGCGGAATACAGGTTCAGCTCTGCCTCTTGCGCAAGGCTTGCGCCGCTCAAACTGGCCAACAAAGCCAAAGCAACTAAGGCGCGACGGGTAAAACCAGCAAAAACCAACTTGGAAAACATGATGAGCTCTCTGTCAATGAAGCTTCATCATAGATCAAATACGAACTATTCGCATTTGCGATCGATCAAAAAACCATGAAAAATTCAGGTTTTTCGCAAGGTTCGGCTCAAAAGCATGACGGGTAATAGACCCACCAACACCAGTGCCAGCGAAGGCAGGGCCGCTTCCCCAAGGCGCTCATCTCTGGCCAACTGGTAGGCCATGACCGCCAAGGTGTCGGTATTAAAGGGGCGCAGCACCAAGGTGGCAGGCAGCTCTTTCATCACATCCACCAACACCAACAACAGGGCCGCGGCGGTAGAGCGTTTAAGCAAAGGCCAATGCACGCGGGTGAACAAGGCGGTGCGAAACACTCCCAAGGTGCGAGATGCCTCATCTGTGCTGATGGGGATGCGGGTGTAGCCGGTTTGCACCGCTTGCAGTGCCACTGCGATAAAGCGCACAAGGTAGGCCCAAACCAAGCCCAAGATGGTGGCAGTCAACCAGTAGCCTGCTTGGCTTTGTGGCCAAGTTTTTTGCAACCAGCCAATGGGCAGCAACAAGCCCACCACGATGATGACGCCAGGTACGGCATAGCCCAAACCAACGGCCTGTGTGCTCAAGCGCTGCCAAACGCCGGGATGAACGCGCTGGCTGAACGCCAAGGACAGCGCCATGCCAACAGCCAACAAGGCGGTTAACAAGCCCAGATACAAGCTGTTGCCCATCCAGACTGAAAATGTCAGCCAATCAATCCACATGCTTTGGCTATGCACCCACAGGGCATGGGACATGATCAACAAGGGCAAGACAAAGCCCAGCACCACCGGCATGGCACACAGCAGCAAAGCCAAAGCCGCTGGCCAACCTTTTAGCTGCAAAGGCTGTGACTCAGCGCCGCGGCCCATGCTGCGCTGACTGGCAAAGCGCAGTCGGGCTTGGGCTTTTTGCTCTAGACGCAGCATGAGGGCGACCAATAGCAACAAAAAAGTCGCCAATTGAGCCGCGGCCACGCGGTCATCCATCACCAACCAAGCTTTGTAAATACCGGTTGAAAAAGTGGTCACGCCAAAGTAGCTGCTGACGCCAAAATCTGCCAGCGTCTCCATCAACGCCAAAGCCGTTCCTGCGGCAATGGCGGGACGTGCCAAAGGAAGCGCTACGCGAAAAATACGGCGCGGCAAATCGGCACCCAGCAAGCGAGCAGCCTCCATCAACTGAGGCGCACGTTCCACCAAAGCGGCACGCACCAACAAATACACATAGGGGTAAAGCGCAAAACTAAGAACTGCAGCAGCGCCCCACAGGCTGCGCACATCAGGCCAAAGAGCACCTTGCCAGCCAAACAACGCACGCAAAGCGGTTTGCAAGGGGCCGCTGAATTGCAAAAAATCGCTGTAGGCATAAGCCACCACATACGCTGGCATGGCCAAGGGCAAGAGCAGCGCCCACTCCAAGCTGCGTCGTCCCTTGAAGTCAAACAAGGTGACGGCCGCCGCGCTCACACTGCCCATACTGATCACGCCAATGGCGACCCAAAAACACAGGCCCAAACTGCTCACCACATAGCTGGGCAAGACGGTGCTGGCCATGCCAAGCAAGATATCGGCTGAGCCGTCGTTCCATTGCAGCCAAGCAGCCAGCACCATCAGCACGGGCAGGGCCAGTAGCACAATTACCAACAACCGCAGCAAGGAAATCAGGCGCATGGAGTCGTCGCAGTCAGCGACACAGTGTCAAAAAGCAGATTGTAGGCAGCGGGTGTATGAAAACAGTCAGGTGCCTACAATCCGTTGCATGTTTCTCCAAGTCAACGCTTTGCAAGTGCACTACCCTGGCCGCCAAGTCGCAGCAGTTGACAGCGTGAGCCTGCAGCTGCAAGCAGGCCAGATGGGTGTGCTGATCGGCCCCTCGGGCTGCGGCAAGACCACGCTTCTACGCGCCGTGGCGGGCTTGGAAAAAATCACCGCAGGTGAGATCTGTATTGATGACGTAGTTGTCAGCGGCAATGGCGTCCATCTGCCCCCTGAGGAGCGCCGCATCGGCATGGTGTTCCAAGACTATGCCTTGTTTCCGCATTTGAATGTGGCGCAAAACATCGCGTTTGGCTTGCACCGTTGGCCCTTGGACAGACAGCGTGCCCGCGTCAAAGATGTCTTGGCTTTGGTGGGATTGGACAACAGTGGGCAGCGTTTCGCCCACGAACTTTCGGGCGGGCAGCAGCAAAGGGTGGCTTTGGCGCGAGCCTTGGCACCACAACCGCAGTTGCTTTTGCTTGATGAGCCTTTCTCCAATCTGGACGTGGACTTGCGCGAGCGTTTGGCGCACGAGTTGCGCTCTATTCTCAAGATGGCCAACACCACCGCCTTGTTTGTCACCCACGACCAGTTGGAAGCGTTTGCGTTGGGGGATGTGATTGGGGTGATGCACCAAGGCAAGTTAGAGCAGTGGGACGACGCCTACCATCTGTACCACCGACCAGCCACCCGCTTTGTAGCGGAGTTCATCGGTCATGGCGTGTTTGCGCCTGCCACCATGCGCCAAGAAGGCAATGATGTCGTGCTTCACACCCCGCTGGGTGAATTGCGCGAAACCATGGCGGCCCATTCGCAACTACCGCAGATGGGTGCTTGTGATGTGCTCTTGCGCGCTGACGACATCGTCCACGACGATGCCGCGCTGGTCAAAGCCCAAATCATTCGCAAAGCTTTTCGTGGCTCTGAGTTTTTGTACACGCTGTTGCTCGACAGCGGCCAAACCCTGATGGCCCATGTGCCCAGCCACCATGACCATCATCTTGGCGAGTGGATAGGCATACGCGCAGAAGTCGATCATGTGGTGACCTTCGCCAAAGCGCCTGCTTAGGGCTGTTCAAACACCACGTTGAATTGCGCCCCAGGGGGCTTCTGGCCTGGATGGGTTTCTTGCAAATCCACTGCTGCGCCGTGCTTGTGGGCAATTTCAAGCACGATGGGCAAACCCAGCCCAGAACCATCGGCCTCGGTACCCAGTATTCGGTAGAAGGGCTCAAACACTCGTTCGCGCTCAGCCTCAGTAATGCCTGGCCCTGAGTCCTCCACCTGCAGCACCAGCGCATTTTTGGCATTGCGGTAGACCCGCGCTGTCACCACGCCAGGGTGCTCAGGCGTGGACGGTGTGTAGTTCAAAGCGTTTTCAATCAGGTTACGTACCATCTCTTTGAGCAATGTCGGGTTACCTTGCAGTCCAGCCGAGTCGCAAGCGTCGTCAAAGCCCAAATCGATATGTTTGTCCATGGCGCGGGGCAAGCAGTCTTTCACCACCTCCATGGTCAGAGCACTCAGGTCGCAGGCTTGTTTGGCCACAGGCGCGCCGCTGCTCTCTGCGCGCGCCAAAGCCAGCAGTTGGTTCACGGTGTGGGTGGCGCGAATGCTGGCGCGACCAATATGGTGAAGCGATTGTTTCAAATCATCTGCATTGGCGTCTTTGCGCAGTGCCAAATCGGCTTGCATACGCAGTCCCGCGAGCGGAGTTTTCAGTTGGTGCGCTGCATCGGCCAAAAAGCGTTTTTGGGTGGCGATGGAGTCTTGCAGGCGTTGCAGCAAATCGTTGATGGATGAGACCAGTGGCGAAACTTCGATAGGCACCACGCTTTCATCCAAGGGGCTCATATCGTCAGGCTTACGCTGTCTTATGCGTTGTTCAAGTTCATTCAGCGGTTGTATGCCCCGCGCAAGTGCCAACCAAATCAGCAAGACCGCTAAGGGCAAGATGACGAACTGCGGCAGCATCACGCCCTTGATGATTTCATTGGCCAGCACTGAGCGTTTTTCCAAGGTTTCAGCGACTTGTACCAAAGCCGGTCTGGCGTTTTGTGCCTTGACCCGCACCCAGATGTAGGCCACGCGTATGGGCACGCCTTTGCGCACATCGTCCCGCATTCGCAGTTCATCGGTGACCAGTTTTTCATCCTCTTGCGGCAGGGGTAACTCGCTGTCCCCGCTTAAAAACTCTCCCTTGGCACCCAAGACTTGGTAGTACACCTCATCGGTTTCGTCGGCGTGCAAAATTTCGTGGGCTGGCTGGGGAAAAGAAAAGCGCACTGTTTGATCGTCGCTTTGCACCAGCTGTGCCAAGGCACGTGCGTTGTGGCCCAAGCCGCGATCAAAGGGCACCTTGGCAATACCCTC
>CAMDIP010000018.1 GCA_945899335.1 Bordetella parapertussis | reverse complement strand
ACGCAATGCGGCGAGGTGAATTTTGCCGAGGGCACGGGCATGGAATGCCTGACCACCAATGTCGACATGTTGCTGACCAAAATTCGACGCAAATACAAAGAATTTGGCATCCACGAAAAACCTTTTGTCATCGTCAAAGCCGACAACGGAACCTATGGCATGGGCATCATGACGGTGCGCAGCGTTGCCGATTTGGAGGCGCTGAACCGCAAAACCCGCAACAAAATGAGTGTGGTCAAAGACGGCCAAGAAGTGAACCAAGTCATCATCCAAGAAGGCGTGCTGACCAATGAACGCATCAACGACGCGGTGGCCGAACCCGTGGTCTACATGATGGACCGCTATGTGGTGGGCGGCTTTTACCGCGTTCATGCCGAGCGCGGTGTGGATGAGAACCTGAACGCTCCCGGTTCCAGCTTTGTGCCCTTGGCCTTTGAGCAAAGCGCCCATACGCCCCAGCCAGGCATGAAGCCGGGTGCCAGCTTGCCCAACCGTTTTTACATGTATGGGGTGATTGCCCGCTTGGCCATGTTAGCTGCAAGCTACGAAATGGAGCAAACCGACCCCAATGCAGAGGTTTACGAATAAAAAAGAATGCCTATGTTGCACTGCAAAATAGGTAAACTCCGCGCATCTTTTTAATGGGTGAAGAGGCGATCAGCCGCTTCATAGGCTGATGAGCGGTTTCGCATCCGACACACAAAAATCTTCACTTGCCACTTTGACCCTGGGCGCTATTGGGGTCGTTTACGGTGACATTGGCACCAGCGTTCTCTACTCCATCAAAGAGGTCTTTGGCTCAGGCCATGTGGCGTTCACGCCCGACAACGTCATGGGCATCTTGTCCATCTTCTTTTGGACGCTGACCTTCATTGTTTCGCTCAAATATGTCATGTTGGTGCTTCGTGCTGACAACAACGGCGAGGGCGGGTTGGTGGCCATGCTGGCATTGGCCTCTTCATCGGTGCGCGACAAACCTCGGCTTCGAAGCATTTTGTTGGTGGTCGGTATTTTTGGCACCTGCTTGTTTTATGGCGACGGTGTCATCACACCAGCGATTTCAGTTTTGTCGGCGGTGGAGGGTTTGGAGGTGATCTCACCCGACTTCAAGGGCTATGTGATTCCGCTGACCTTGATTATTCTGTTGGCTCTGTTTTCGGTACAAAAGCGGGGTACCGCTGGCATTGGCAAGTTTTTTGGCCCCATCACCACGGTTTGGTTTATCGCTATAGCAACTTTGGGGGTTTACCACATCGCCAGCAATCCCACGATTTTGTGGGCCGTCAATCCTTATTACGCGGTGAAGTTCATGTGGGAACAACCCGGCACCACGTTTTTGATTTTGGGCGCAGTGGTGTTGTGCGTGACCGGTGGCGAAGCTTTGTATGCCGACATGGGCCACTTTGGCAAAAAGCCTATTCGTTTGGCCTGGTTTGGCTTGGTTATGCCTTGTTTGACCCTGAACTATTTTGGCCAAGGCGCTTTGCTGCTGAACGAACCCGAGGCAGTGAAAAACCCGTTCTACAACATGGCCCCCGACTGGGCGCTGATTCCTCTGGTGATCTTGGCAACAGCGGCCACCGTCATCGCCTCGCAAGCGCTGATCACCGGCGCTTTCAGCGTCACCAAGCAAGTGATACAGCTGGGCTTTTTGCCGAGGCTGCAAATTCAACACACCAGTGATAAAGACACCGGTCAGATCTTCATACCGTTTGTCAATTGGGGCTTGTTTGTGTTGATTGTCTTGGCGGTGGTCTTGTTCAAGACCTCCAGCAACTTGGCGGCGGCTTACGGCATCGCGGTGTGTACCGATATGTTGATCACCACCATTTTGACCGTCTATGTTATTCGCTACGCATGGAAATACCCGCTGTGGCTGTGCATCAGCGCCACCTCGGTGTTCCTTGTGGTGGACTTGGCGTTTTGGAGCTCCAATATGCTCAAACTTGCTCACGGTGGCTGGTTCCCCTTGCTCCTCGGCGGCATGATTTCGGTGTTGATGCTGACCTGGCGCGATGGCCGCGCTTTGCTGCACCACAAGACCCGCAATGAGGCCATCGATCTGTCCTCGTTTTTAGATGCCTTGTTTATTGCGCCGCCCACCCGCGTGGAGGGCACAGCGGTTTTTCTCACCTCAGAAGACGGCATAGTTCCCAACGCCTTGTTGCACAACTTGAAGCACAACAAGGTGCTGCATGTGCAGAACCTGTTTGTCTCGGTGCGCAGCCATGAAGTGCCTTGGATTGCCAGCGATAAGCGCATTGAACTCATGGATTTGGGCCACCAGTGTTGGCAGGTCATGATCCACTATGGCTTCAAAGACGATCCGGATGTGCCTGGCGCCCTGTCCTTGCTCAAAGGGCAGGTCGGCAATATCGACCCCATGAGCACCAGTTTCTTTCTCTCGCGCGACAGCATCGTGCCTACCGTGGGTGGTGGCATGGCGCAGTGGCGGGAAAAACTGTTTGCCCAGATGTACCTGAATGCCAGCGCAGCAGCAGATTTTTTAAACCTGCCCAGCAACTCGGTGGTCGAAATGGGCAGCAAGATCGAAATTTAATCTTGGGTCGGGCAGAACTGGCCAGCGGGTGCTGGTAACCTTGGACGTATGAACTTATTGTTTATTACCGATCCGCTGCAAGGCTTCAAGCTAGACAAGGACAGCAGCTTGGCCATGATGCGCCAAGCTCAACAGCGTGGCCATGCGGTATGGGTTTGCGGCACGCCCGACTTGCAGTGGCAGCGTGGCGAACGCGTCAGCGCTTTGATGCAGCGCCTGCAACTGAAAGACCATGCACACGGCTGGTACCACATCGAAGAGACGAGTGCCAAAGCATTGTCCGAGATGGACGCGGTGCTCATGCGCAAAGACCCTCCTTTTGACAGCGAATACTTCTACGCCACCCATTTGCTGAGTCAAGCCGAGCGCGAGGGTGCCAAGGTGTTTAACCAGCCCAATGCCTTGCGCGAGCACCCAGAAAAGCTCGCCCTCATGGAGTTTGCCGAATGGACTACCCCCACCTTGGTGACGCGCCAGTCTGATGCGATTCGCGCTTTTCATGCCCAGCACCAAGACATTATTTTGAAGCCCTTGGACGGCATGGGCGGCATAGGCATTTTTCGGGTGCGCTCCGATGGTTTGAATTTGGGCAGCATCATAGAAACCCTTAACCGCGACGGCTCCACCAGCGTCATGGTGCAAAAATTTGTGCCCGATATTGCCAAAGGCGATAAGCGGGTGTTAGTCATTGGTGGCAAGCCCGTGCCCTACGCCTTGGCCCGTATTCCCCAAGGCAACGAGGTGCGAGGCAATTTGGCTGCGGGTGGCAAGGGTGTGGCACAGCCCTTGACCGACCGCGACCGCGAGATTGCCCACGCCATCGGACCCACCTTGGCAGCACGGGGTTTGCTGCTGGTGGGCTTGGACATCATTGGCGACAGCCTCACCGAGGTCAATGTCACCAGTCCCACGTGTTTTCGTGAAATCACCGATCAAACGGGGTTTGATGTGGCGGCAATGTTCATGGACGCCTTGGAGCAAGCACTGAAATCGCCCAAAGCGGCTGCGACTGCATTAGCCCCATGAAGTTGTTTTTGGATCAGCAGTTATTCGAGCCTTTTGCCCATGCGGCGCATTCGCGCTTGCTGTCGATTCGCCCCTTTGAGTACGCCCAAACCCGCAACCATCTCAACGGCGCTGTGACGCTGCTGTCGCCTTACCTGACCCATGGCTTATTGAATGTGCCCCAAGTGGCGCAGCATGTTTACAAAGCGCATCGCATAGGGGTGCAGCACAAGTTCATGTTCGAGTTGGCTTGGCGTGAATATTTTCAGCATGTACATGACGCCCTAGGCGACGATATCTTGCAAAACCTGCAAGAAGGCGTGTTGCCAGACGATGCTTATGTGCAGGCGTTGCCAGACGATGTGCGCCGAGGCGCCACCGGCGTGCCCGTGGTCGATCAAGCGGTGCGGCAGTTGTATTTCAGCGGCTATTTGCACAACCATGCAAGGTTGTGGTTGGCAAGCTACTTGGTGCATATGCGCAAGGTGCATTGGCGTGTGGGCGCTGAGTGGATGTACAGCCATTTGATCGATGGCGACTTGGCCAGTAACCACCTCAGCTGGCAATGGGTGTCTGGCACTGGCAGCCATAAGCCGTATTTATTCAATGCCGACAACGTCGCCTTCAACGCCCCCGAGTTGTGGCACAGCCCGCAAACCGTGATCGATAAGCCGATGGACATCATTGACATGATCGCCCACAGCCGCGCCACTTTTACCCAGTCGCTGTCAAAATTTGCACCTGTGGAAGAGCCCACGCTCTTTGTGCAACCACCTGCTGTTGCGGGTTTGGTGGCCAGTGGCGTGGCGGCAGACAAATTGGCTGGACGCGATGTCTGGTGGATACACCCGTGGGCGATCAGCGACCAAACCCCTGCGCAGCTACCCGCCGATATGCTGCGTATCGCTGCGTGTTGGCAAGGCTGGACCGAGCAGCACCCATGGAGCGAGGCGCGCTGGCGGTTTGTGGGCAAAGGGATGAATGATGTGGCTTCGCATTGTTGGTTCGAATCCGACGATTGCTTGACGGCGATGTTTGCCAGTGCCAAAAGCGTGCATGTGTGGGACCACGCGTGTTTGCCCGATTGGCCAAACATTAACTGGGTGCGCCATGCGCCCCCTAGGTTGTGGCAGCGGCAAACCGAGCACAGCCCCTCGTTCTCCCATTGGTGGGGACGGGTGAATCGTTACAAGCAATCCATACCGCAGTTGCTGCGTAAGCTTTAGATAACTTAAGCCTTCACCTTCAAGCGCCAAGCGTGCAGCAGCGGTTCGGTGTAGCCACTGGGCTGGGCCTTGCCCTTGAATACCAAGTCACAAGCCGCTTGGTAGGCCTTGGAGGTATCAAAGTGGCCGGCCATGGGTTGGTACAGCGCGTCGCTGGCGTTTTGCTTGTCGACAATCTCGGCCATGCGCTCAAAGGTGGCGCGCACCTCGGCTTCGCTCACCACACCATGGTGCATCCAGTTGGCAATGTGTTGGCTGGAGATACGCAGTGTGGCGCGGTCTTCCATCAACCCGACGTTGTGGATGTCGGGCACTTTGGAGCAACCCACGCCTTGGTCGACCCAGCGCACCACATAACCCAAAATGCCTTGTACGTTGTTGTCCAACTCTTGCTGCTTTTCTAAAGCGTTCCAATTGGCTTTGGCTACCACGGGGATGGTGAGCAAGTCGTGCAGCAATGCGCTGTGCTGCTTGTCGGCGTCGGTTTTTTCCAATTCTTTTTGCACATCGCTCACCAATACTTGGTGGTAGTGCATCGCGTGCAGCGTGGCGCCAGTAGGGCTGGGCACCCAAGCGGTGTTGGCACCAGCCCTGGGGTGGCCGATTTTCTGTTCCATCATGGCCTTCATCAGGTCGGGCATGGCCCACATACCTTTGCCAATTTGCGCCTTGCCGCGCAGACCACAAGACAAACCCACCAGCACGTTGTTGCGCTCGTAAGCGGCAATCCAAGCGCTGCTCTTCATATCGCCTTTGCGCAGCATGGGGCCAGCCAGCATGGCGGTGTGCATCTCGTCGCCGGTTCGGTCCAAAAAGCCGGTGTTGATGAAGGCCACGCGGCTTGATGCTGCGGCGATGCAGGCTTTGAGGTTGACGCTGGTGCGACGTTCTTCGTCCATGATGCCCAGCTTCACCGTGCTGTCGGGTAAGCCCAAGACTTTTTCCACACGACCAAACAATTCGGAGGCAAATGCCACTTCGGCAGGGCCGTGCATTTTGGGTTTCACGATATAGACCGAACCGGTGCGGGAATTGCGGATGCCGTTGGCGCCGTGGCCTTGCAGGTCGTGCATGGCGATGGCGGTGGTAACCATGGCGTCCATGATGCCTTCGGGGATTTCATGCGTTTGGCCATTGGCGCCGATGTAGAGGATGGCCGGGTTGGTCATCAGGTGGCCCACATTGCGAACAAACAGCAGCGATCGGCCATGCAACTTGACCTCGGCGTCGCCCTTGGGCGAGTGGTAAACACGGTCGGGGTTTAAGCCGCGCTTGAAAGTGCTGCCGCCCTTGCTCACGTCTTCGGTGAGCGTGCCTTTCAAAATGCCCAACCAGTTGCTGTAGGCCAAGAGCTTGTCCTCAGCGTCCACCGCGGCCACCGAATCTTCCAAATCCAAAATGGTGGACAAGGCGGCTTCTGCCACCACGTCGTACACGCCTGCAGGGTCGGTCGCGCCGACGGGGTGCTTGGCGTTGATCTGCAAATCCAAATGCAAGCCGTTATGCACCATCAACACCGACCTGGGGTGGGCTGCATCGCCTTGGTAGCCCACAAATTGCTTGGGGTTGGCCAAGCCTGAGGTTTTGCTGCCTTTGAGTGTGACCACCAAAGTGCCATTGACCACAGCGTAGCCGGTGGCGTTGATGTGCGAGCCAGACTTCAAAGGCACGGTGCGATCCAGCACATAGCGGGCGTACTCGATCACTTTGGCGCCACGCTTTTCGTTGTAGCCCGGGCCTTTGGCGCAGCCGTCGGCTTCAGAAATGACATCGGTGCCGTACAAAGCGTCGTACAGCGAACCCCAACGCGCATTTGCTGCGTTCAGGGCGTAGCGGGCGTTCAGGATGGGCACCACCAATTGGGGGCCGGCTAGCTCGGCGAGTTCGACGTCCACGTTGGCCGTGGTAGCTTTGAATTTGGCGGGAACGGGTACCAAGTAGCCAATTTGTGTCAGAAAGGCTTTGTAGGCAGCCATATTGGCGATGGGGCCAGGATGGGCGCTGTGCCATTGGTCGATTTCGGTTTGCAAGCGGTCGCGCTCGGCAAGCAATGCCGCATTTTGTGGGGCCATGTCAGCCACGATGGCATCAAAGCCGCGCCAGAAGTTCACGCTGGTTACACCAGTGCCAGGCAAAACCTGTTTGTCAATAAATTGGTAAAGAGGGGTGGCTACTTGGAGTCGGTAAACAGAAGTTCGAGCGGTCATGTGGGGGGGGACTGAAAATAAAGGCCAATAAAGAAACAAAAAGCCATCAAAGGCTTTGCGCCCATTGTAGAGAAAGGGCGCAGACAAGTTTTGCGCTAGCCCCGCCTCGTAGAATGGTCGAATGCTTTTGGTTCAAAATGATCTGCAAGTGGCTTTGGCCCAGTCTTTGGAAGCCCTCATGCTTGGTGCGTCAACCAAGGCGGTGCTGGAGCACCCCAAAGTTGCTGCCCATGGCGACTGGGCAGTCACCGCCGCCATGCAATTGGCCAAGCCCTTGAAGCGCAACCCCCGTGAAGTGGCCGAGGCATTGCGCCTGTCTTTGCTGGACTCAGACGCTGCCAAGCGCTGGGTTCAAGCCATCGAGATTGCAGGACCAGGTTTCATCAATATCCGATTAACGCCTGAGGCACAGCAGCAAGTGGTACGTGAAGTCTTGCGTCAAGCGGCTGGCTTTGGTCGGCAAGCTGCGCATGGCAAACGTTTGTTAGTGGAGTTTGTTTCAGCCAACCCCACCGGCCCTTTGCATGTGGGTCATGGCAGGCAAGCCGCCTTGGGCGACGCGATTTGCAACTTGTTCGACACTCAAGGTTGGTCGGTGCACCGTGAGTTCTATTATAACGATGCCGGTGTGCAAATTCACACCTTGGCCGTGTCCACCCAATGCCGCGCTCAAGGGCTGTCGCCAGGCGACGACGCTTGGCCCGAAAACGCCTACAACGGCGACTACATTGCCGACATCGCGCGGGATTTTTTGGCGCAAAAAACCGTGTCGGCCGACGACCGCAGCTTCACCGCCAATGGCAATGTGGACGATTTCGACAATATCCGCGACTTCGCCGTGGCCTATTTGCGCCGCGAACAAGACCTGGACTTGCAAGCCTTCCAAGTGACTTTTGACCATTATTATTTAGAGTCCAGTCTGTACACCGATGGGCGGGTCGATCAAGCTGTGGCATCTTTGAACGCCTCGGGTCACACCTACGAACAAGACGGTGCGCTGTGGTTGCGCTCCA
Source organism: Bordetella parapertussis (assembly GCA_945899335.1). Classification (GTDB taxonomy): domain Bacteria; phylum Pseudomonadota; class Gammaproteobacteria; order Burkholderiales; family Burkholderiaceae_C; genus Limnohabitans. The sequence continues at coordinate 6,038 of CAMDIP010000018.1, read as the reverse complement.
CCGATTTTGGCGATGACAAAGACCGCGTGATGCGTAAATCGGACGGCAGTTACACCTATTTTGTGCCCGATGTTGCCTACCACTTGGCCAAATGGGAGCGCGGCTTTACCAAGGTCATCAATATCCAAGGCACCGACCACCACGGCACCATCGCCCGTGTCCGCGCAGGTTTGCAAGCCGCCTCGCAGCAACAGGGTTTGGCCATTCCCCAAGGCTACCCCGACTACGTGTTGCACACCATGGTGCGCGTCATGCGCGGCGGTGAAGAGGTGAAAATTTCAAAGCGGGCGGGTAGTTATGTGACACTTCGCGACCTGATCGAGTGGACCAGCAAGGACGCAGTCCGCTTCTTTTTGCTGAGCCGCAAACCGGACACCGAGTATGTGTTCGATGTGGATTTGGCGTTGGCGCAAAACAATGACAACCCTGTATTTTATGTGCAATACGCCCATGCGCGGATTTGCTCGGTGTTGGCCACGTGGGGTGAATCCAGCGGTTTGACACCCGCGCATTTGGCCGATGTCGATTTGACGGCCTTGGACTCAGCCGCCGCACTGTCACTTTTACGGGTGCTGGCGCGTTATCCGGATATGTTGCAACAAGCCTGTACCGATTTTGCCCCGCACGATGTCAGTTTTTACCTGCGCGAGTTGGCCTCGGCTTACCACAGCTATTACGATGCCGAGCGCATCTTGGTCGAGGAACCCTTGGTGCGCCAAGCGCGGGTCGCCTTGGTGGCTGCAGTGGCGCAGGTTTTGCACAATGGTTTGGCGGTTTTGGGCGTATCGGCGCCTACCCGGATGTAAAGGTCAGGTATGTACTCTTTTTCTCGACAACGCGGCAACACCGTCCTGGGTTTTATTTTGGGCTTGGTGGTAGGTTTAGTCGTGGCCTTGGTGGTGGCGATTTACGTCACCAAGGTGCCCATTCCCTTTTTGAACAAAGGCTTGAGCCGCAACGCCGAACAAGACGCGGCAGAGCAAAAAAAGAACAAAGACTGGGACCCTAACGCCCCGCTGTATGGCAAACCACCTGCAGCCAATGCGCCTGCATCGGACAAAGCGCCGCTCACCCCTGCCGCTCCGCCCACGCCGTCCCAGCCTGCAGAGTCCAGTTCTGCGGACCCCTTGGGTGATTTGGCGCTAAGCAAAACCCAAGCTGTCGATACTTTTTATTACTTCGTTCAGGTCGGTGCCTTCAACGGCAGCGAGGAAGCGCAAACACAGCGAGCCAAGTTGGCTTTGGGGGGCTTTGACCCCAAAATATCCGAGCGTGAACAAAACGGCAAAATCGTCTACCGAGTGCGGTTAGGGCCGTTCGAAACCAAAACCGAGGCTGAAGACGCCCAAACCAAACTCAAAGCCACCAAATTTGAATCCGCCCTGATGCGGGTTCAACGCTGATCTTTTTTCTCAAGAGGCCCACCATGCAACGCCGCACTTTTTCTGCCCTCACCTTGGGCGCACTTTCTTCCATGCCTTTTGCCCCAGCCGTGGCACAAACTGGCTTTAAGGAAGGCACCGATTACTTCAAACTCAGCCAAGCCGTGCCTACCGAAGCGGCCAAAGGCCGTATCGAGGTGTTGGAGTTCTTTTGGTACAACTGCCCGCATTGCAATGCCTTCGAGCCTTCGCTCAGTGCTTGGAGCAAAAAACTTCAGAAGGATGTTGAGCTCAAGCGGGTACCGGTGCGCTTTCGCGCCGAATTTGAACCACAGCAACGCGCCTACTACGTGCTTGAAGCCTTGGGTAAAGTTGAAGAGTTGCAAACCAAGATGTTTGCGGCTATTCATACCGAACGCCAAACCCTCACCACCTTGGAGCCTTTGCTGGTTTGGGCTGAGAAAAACGGCATTGCTAAAAAACAGTTCACCGATTTGTACAACTCCTTTACCGTGATCGGCAAAGCCCGTCGCGCCGCGCAGTTGCAAGAGCAGTTCAAGGTTGAAGGTGTACCCGCACTTGGGGTGGCGGGGCGGTTTTATGTCGATGGCTCCTTGGCGGGCACCATGGACCGGGCTTTGCTAGTGGTTGATTTCTTGCTTGGCGAGGTTCGTAAAGGGCGCTGAATGGGGCAATTCTGCCCCTACAATGCAGTCCATTAACACATCAGCAATTTTCGTGCCTTGAATAAACTTCTTTTTTTATGTTGTCTTGCTAGCGCTTTGCAGGCGCCCATGGTTGCATGGGCGGAAAAAGCCGACCGTGGCAAGCCCATGAACATCGAGGCGGATAACCTAGACCACGATGAGCTCAAGCAACTCAGCATCTTCACTGGGAAAGTTGTCGCCACCAAAGGCACCTTGGTTTTGCGCGGTGCTCGCCTGGAAGTGCTGCAAGACCCCGAGGGTTACCAATACGGCTTGTTGATCGCCGAGCCTGGAAAAAAAGCGTTTTACCGCCAAAAGCGTGAAGGCCTGGACGAATGGATGGAAGGCGAGGGCGAGCGCATTGAGTACGACAGCCGCGCTGACCGCGTCACCCTCATCAACCGTGCACAAATTCGCCGCTACCGTGGCACTGTGTTGAACGACGACATCACCGGACAGCGCATCATTTATGAAAACTTGACCGACCAATTCACGGTGGACGGCAAGAATGCGGGCAGCAAACCCGGCGCGGAATCTTCTGGGCGGGTACGCGCGGTACTCACCCCGCGCAAAAAAGACGAGGCAGGCAAGTGAATTCCACGCCTGCCCCCATCAGCCGGTTGGTGGCGCAGCATCTGCAAAAGTCCTATATCAGCCGCACCGTGGTGCACGATGTGTCTATTTCGGTGGCCAAGGGTGAAGTGGTTGGTTTGCTAGGCCCCAATGGCGCTGGCAAAACCACCTCTTTTTACATGATTGTGGGCTTGTTGCGAGCTGATGCGGGAACCATCTCCATCGATGGGGAGTCGGTTGAGGATTTACCGATTCACCGCCGTGCCCGCATGGGTTTGAGTTATTTACCCCAAGAGGCCTCGATTTTTCGCAAGCTCAATGTGGCCGACAACGTGCGCGCGGTGTTGGAGCTGCAAGTCGATAACCTTGGCAAGCCCTTGGACAAAACCACCATTCAAACCCGCTTAAACAGCTTGTTGCAAGAGCTGCGCATCGAGCATTTGCGTGATTCGCCAGCACCTTCTTTGTCGGGTGGCGAGCGTCGCCGCGTGGAAATTGCCCGCGCATTGGCGACCCAGCCGCGCTTTATTTTGTTGGACGAACCTTTCGCGGGTATTGACCCGATTGCGGTGATGGAGATCCAGCGCATCATTGGGTTTTTGAAAGCCAAGGGCATTGGGGTGCTCATCACCGACCACAATGTGCGCGAAACCTTGGGTATTTGTGACCACGCAAGCATCATCAGCGAAGGTCGTGTGCTGGCCGAGGGTTCGCCAGAAGAAATCGTCAACAACCCAGAGGTACGGCGGGTGTACCTGGGCGAAAACTTCCGTATGTGAGGCCAAGGCACAGCTTATGAAGCAAGGCCTGTCACTTCGCGTCTCGCAGCACTTATCGCTCACGCCACAGCTTCAGCAATCCATCCGCTTGTTGCAACTCTCCACCTTGGAGCTGAGCGAAGAGATCGACCAAATGCTTGACGATAACCCGTTTCTTGAAAAAGAAATGGAAGATTTGGCGCCGCGTGAAGACTTTGGTCTAGAGCAAGAAAACAGCCAAGCGGCCAGCTCCGAGGCCGAGCCCGAAAGCTGGGACGGCCCTATGGACCGTGTCAGCGAGGTACGGGTCGAGACCGCCAGCGAGACCACTGCACCTGTGGATGCTGAGGGCGTGGCTGAAAGCTGGGACGGCGATGGCAGTGTGGAGTTTTCACCTGACGACAGCGAGTGGGGCGGGGATGCACCTGCGCGCAACAACAGCAGCAATGACAATGATGAAAAAGCGCAAGCCACCGAGCTGGCGCGAAACCAAGAATCGCTCACAGCGTTCTTGCATCGACAAGCTTTGTCGCTGCGGCTTGACGACACCGACCGTGCTGCCTTGCGTTTTCTCATCGAGTCCCTGAACGACGATGGCTATTTGGAGGACAGCTTCCAAACTTTGGCGGAAAGTTTGGCGGGCGACGACTTGGAGCAATGCGAAGAACTGGTGCACCGCTTTCAGGTGGCGCTGAGTCTGTTGCAAAGCTTGGAGCCCACCGGCGTGGGCGCACGAGATTTAGGCGAATGTTTGCGTTTGCAATTGCAAGTCATCCGTGCCGATACCCCAGAGCGTGCCGAGGTACGTGCTTGTGCGCTGGCGATTTGCAAACAGCCACTGGAGTTGCTGGCCAAGCGCGATTTCAAGCGTTTGGCCTTGGCCGTGAATGACACGGAAGTACAAGTGAAGTTGGCCATGGCGCTGATTGCACGCTTGGAGCCCAAGCCGGGCAGGCGCTTCATCGATGTCGAGCGCAACGTCATCATCCCTGATGTTCTGATATTGCCGCACGGCACGGACAAACAGGGGTTGCCGCAATTTCGTGCCATGCTCAACCCCGAGGTGATGCCACGCCTGAAGGTGAATGACATTTATGCTAACGCCTTGAAAGGCGGCAAGGGCGATGGCCACGCAGGGCTGCAGCAGCGTTTACAAGAAGCGCGATGGATGATTAAAAATATTCAACAGCGCTTTGACACCATCTTGCGTGTGAGCAACGCCATCACGCAACGCCAAAAAAGCTTCTTTATTCATGGCGAGTTGGCCATGAAGCCGATGGTGTTGCGCGAGATCGCCGAAGAGCTAGGTTTGCACGAGTCCACCATCAGTCGCGTGACCACCGCCAAGTACATGCACACACCCTACGGCACCTTCGAGCTGAAATATTTTTTCGGCTCAGGTCTTGGTACCGACAGCGGCAACAATGCGTCCAGCACCGCGGTGCGAGCGCTCATCAAACAGTTGATCGCCAGTGAAAACCCGAAAAAACCTTTGTCGGATAACCAGCTTTCGGATATGTTGAAAGAACAAGGTATCGACTGCGCCAGACGCACCGTGGCCAAGTACCGTGAAGCCCTGCGCATTGCGCCCACCAACCTGCGTAAAGCCCTGTGAACGCCTTGCAATTGTTTGTCCCCTGCGCCGCAGGGGTGGAAAGTTTTTTGGCTTACGAGGCGGCGCAAATCACCGGTCTGCCGACAAGTGACATTCAAACCCTGCGCAGCGGTGTGCAGCTGCAAGCTTCTTGGCGGGTCGCCATGCAACTGAATTTACACACCCGTTTGGGCATGCGGGTGCTGATTCAATTGGCTCATCAACCCTACGCCAGCGAGGACGACATTTACAACGCAGCCAGTAGCGTGGCTTGGGAAATGTGGTTCACGCCCAAGCAAAGTTTTCGCGTGGAAATCACCGCGCAGCACAGCCCTTTGAAAAGTTTGAACTTCGCCACCTTGAGGGTCAAAGACGCGGTGGCTGACCGCTTTCGCGACAAAAGTGGTGTTCGTCCCGATGTGGACACTCAGCGTCCCGATGTGCGGGTGCATGTCCACCTGACCGACAAAATGCTCACCCTGTACTTGGACACCACGGGCGAGCCCTTGTTCAAACGCGGTTGGCGCGAAGACAAGGGGGACGCCCCTCTGAAAGAAACCTTGGCTGCGGCCATGTTGGCCGCCAGTGGCTGGAGCATGCCCATCCTCACAGCACCTGGTGAGACGCCACCCGCTGTGCCCTCGGTGGCGGGGGTTGAGCAAGGCCTGCCCTTGTACGACCCGTGTTGTGGCAGTGGCACCATCGTCATCGAAGCCGCGCAAATCGCTTGCCGCATGGCCGCGGGTTTGCAGCGGCGGTTTGGGTTTGAAAAATTGCGTATGTTCGATGCCCACGTGTGGCGACAGTTACAAGACGACGCCCGCGCTCAACAATGCGAGCCGCGAGCCGCGGTGTATGGCAGCGACTTGGCATTTCGCATGGTCGACTTTGCACAACGCAACGCCGAGCGCGCAGGTGTGGCCAAAGCCTTGAACTTGCGCGGAGGAGACGCCTTGCAGCGTATGCCGCCATGCGAGGCGCCTGCGCTGATGCTGGTCAATCCGCCTTACGGCGAACGCATTGA
>CAMDIP010000017.1 GCA_945899335.1 Bordetella parapertussis | reverse complement strand
ACCACGCCACCTTTGATGGCGTCGACAAATTCAAAGCCTTTGCCAGCCTCGTTGGGTTCAATTTTGAACACGACATGGCCGTATTGACCTTTACCACCGGACTGACGAACAAACTTGCCTTCGCTGTCTTCAATGGTTTTGCGAATGGTTTCGCGGTAAGCCACTTGCGGCTTGCCGACGTTGGCTTCTACGCCAAATTCGCGCTTCATACGGTCAACAATGATCTCCAAATGCAGCTCGCCCATACCAGCGATGATGGTCTGGCCTGATTCTTCGTCGGTTTTCACGCGGAATGAAGGATCTTCTGCAGCCAAGCGTTGCAGGGCAATGCCCATTTTTTCTTGATCAGCTTTGGTCTTGGGTTCCACAGCCTGTGCAATCACGGGTTCGGGGAACACCATGCGCTCGAGCATCACGATGTTGTCGGGATCGCACAAAGTTTCGCCGGTGGTGACATCTTTCAAACCCACGCAGGCGGCAATGTCACCGGCGCAAATTTCATCGACCTCTTCGCGGTTATTGGCGTGCATTTGCACAATACGACCGATACGCTCTTTTTTGCCTTTGATGGGGTTGTAAACCGTGTCGCCTTTTTTCAAGACGCCGGAATACACACGCACAAAGGTGAGTTGGCCGACAAAAGGATCGGTCATTAATTTGAAAGCGAGTGAAGAGAACTTCTCTTTGTCATCGGCTTTGCGAAAGACTTCCTTTTCGTCGTCATCAGTGCCGCCCACGGGTGGAATATCGATAGGCGAGGGCATCAACTCAATGACAGCGTCCAACATCCGCTGCACGCCTTTGTTTTTGAACGCAGTACCGCACATCATGGGCTGGATTTCACTGGCGATGGTGCGCACTCGCAAACCATGGGTGATTTCTTCTTCAGTCAAATCACCTTGTTCAAGGTATTTGTTCATCAAATCTTCAGAGGCTTCAGCAGCCGCTTCGACCATGGTTTCGCGCCATTTTTTGGCTTCTGCCACCAACTCAGCAGGGATTTCTTCGAAGTTAAATTTCATACCCTGTGAAGCCTCATCCCAAATGATGGCCTTCATTTTGCGCAGATCGACCACGCCACGGAAGTGTTCTTCCGCACCAATGGGAATCACGATAGGAATAGGGTTGGCTTTCAAGCGCAATTTCATTTGGTCATAGACCTTGAAGAAATTGGCACCTGTGCGGTCCATTTTGTTGACAAAGGCCAAGCGTGGCACTTTGTATTTATTGGCTTGGCGCCAAACAGTTTCAGACTGGGGCTGGACACCACCGACCGCGCAATACACCATACAAGCGCCGTCGAGTACGCGCATGGAGCGCTCCACCTCGATGGTGAAGTCCACGTGTCCTGGGGTGTCAATGATGTTGATGCGGTGCTCTGGGAAAGAAGCATCCATCCCTTTCCAGAAACAGGTGGTGGCAGCGGAGGTAATGGTGATGCCACGCTCTTGCTCTTGCTCCATCCAGTCCATGGTGGCCGCACCGTCATGCACTTCACCAATTTTGTGGTTCACGCCGGTATAAAAAAGAATGCGCTCTGTGGTGGTGGTTTTACCCGCATCAATGTGGGCAGAAATACCGATGTTTCTGTAGCGCTCGATAGGAGTCTTGCGTGCCATGGTCAACCTCTTGGGGAATCAATTGAAAAACAAAAAACGCTGCGCCACTTGTGATGGGTAGCGAGCGAATCTCAGTCTAAGGGGGCTGCGCGAAAAATACGTGACATCACGCTCACAGCCCCAGCGAAACAAGAGACCCGCTTAGGCGGGCGCGCTTAGAAGCGGAAGTGCGAGAAGGCTTTGTTGGCTTCGGCCATGCGGTGAACCTCGTCTCGCTTTTTCATTGCGCCGCCACGACCCTCAGCGGCCTCAAGCAATTCATTGGCCAAACGCAAGGCCATGGATTTTTCTCCACGTTTGCGAGCCGCTTCCTTGATCCAACGCATGGACAAGGCCAAGCGACGAACAGGACGCACCTCAACAGGCACTTGGTAGTTAGCACCACCCACGCGACGAGATTTGACCTCGACCATGGGCTTGACGTTGTTGATGGCGTGGCTGAAAAGCTCAACGGGGTCTTTGCCAGATTTGGCTTGGATTTGCTCCAAGGCACCGTAAATGATGCGTTCAGCAACAGCTTTTTTGCCGCTTTCCATCACCACGTTCATGAATTTGGAGAGTTCGATGTTGCCGTATTTGGGATCTGGCAGTATTTCCCGTTTCGGGACTTCGCGACGACGTGGCATTTTTTCACCTCTTTGCTTCAGTTGGCACCCAGATTGGGCACCGCGGGAGCCAGAAGACCCCCACTTACTCGGCCCACACAAACAATTTTGTGCTTCGGGCCACTACGCTGCACCACCGCGCCACGCGGGGAACAGCACCTAAAACGAACCGGGAACCCCCGTATTACTTAGCCTTGGGGCGCTTAGCGCCGTATTTGGAACGTGACTGCTTGCGGTCTTTCACGCCTTGCAAATCGAGTGAACCACGCACGATGTGGTAACGCACACCGGGCAGGTCTTTGACACGGCCGCCGCGAACCAAGACCACAGAGTGTTCTTGCTGGTTGTGGCCTTCACCACCGATGTACGAAATAACTTCGAAACCGTTGGTTAAACGCACCTTGGCAACTTTACGCAGCGCAGAGTTTGGTTTTTTAGGGGTGGTGGTGTAAACACGCGTGCAAACGCCACGGCGTTGGGGCGAGTTTTGCATCGCAGGGCTCTTGGACTTGGTCTTCTCGACTTCACGTCCGTGGCGCACCAATTGATTGATGGTTGGCATTGAAAACGTCCTTCAACGTTTGAAACAGGTGGTTCGGATTAATTCCGAAAAGCCTGACAGTATAGCAGTGGCTTGACTTGGTTGGCAAGCTCTCAAGTTAGCGAGCGCCTACCTCACCCATAACTTAAGGGAGTCATAGGTTCTGCCAAACCATCCGGCCTCTGGCACAGGCTTGAGCGCCAACAAAGGCATTTCGCTCAACGGGGTTTGGTCTAAATAAACTTTCAGAGTGGCGACGGTTTGGTTCAGTTGCAAGGGTGCATACAAGGGGTCTGGGCGAACCACCTGTGTTTTGATTCGAGAGGCCTGACCTTGTGGCACGGCCACCACAATGGCTTGGGGACGACCCAAAGGCACGCTATCGGCCAAACCTTTCCAGACCAATGGCGTCAAAACGGCTTGATTGGCTTCGAACAGCTTGATGCCGTCATAGGCGGTGTAACCCCAATTGAGCAGCTTTTGTGCCTCTTCGGCGCGAGCGTTTTCGCTGCTGGCGCCAAGCACAATTACCAATAAACGCCGGGCTGTCAGGTTGGGAAAGTCACGCTTGGCGGTGGCCACCAAGCAATAACCGGCAGCATCGGTGTGGCCGGTTTTCAGGCCGTCAACCGTCGGATCGCGAAACAACAGCAGGTTGCGGTTGGTGTCGTTGGCAGCAGGGGTGCCGGGATATCGGTATTTTTGAATGGCGTAATAGCCCACAAAGCTGGGGAAGTCGAGCATCAATCGGTTGGCCAATATGGACAAATCTCGCGCAGTAGTGATGTGCCCGGCTTCGGTCAGACCTTCGGGGTTTTTGTAACTGGTGGCATTCATGCCCAAAGCTTTGGCCTGCGCGTTCATCATGGCCACGAAATGCGCCTTGGTGCCGCCCACGCCTTCGGCCAAAGCCATGGTGGCATCGTTGCCCGACTGAACAATCATGCCCTTGATGAGGTCCTCAACCGGTACTTGCATTTTGGGGTCGATGAACATGCGCGAGCCAGACATTTTCCAAGCAGCCTCGCTCACTGCAAAGGTTTGTTGCAGGCTGATTTTTTTAGCCCGCAAAGCATCAAACACCAAATAAGCCGTCATCAGCTTGGTCAAAGAAGCGGGTTCAACAGGGGCGTCGGCTTGGCGCTGCGCCAGCACTTGAGAAGCGGTGACATCGATCAACAAATATGCTTTAGCAGCAATTTCCGGGGGCTCTGGCGTTTGGGCAAACGCATTGGCGCATAAGACCGCCAAGAAACACACACACACACGCAACAAATTCATAACTTTACCTAGAGAGAAAAATACTTTTCATGCTCGCAAATGCCGCAAGACCAATGACTTCAACAAGGGCAATTGTCCATGAAAGAAATGACCACACGCTGGCACTACAGTTACGGGTAAGCCTTGGGGCGCGGCCCACTGCAACACCGCGGACAAAGCAACGGTGTCGTCGCTATCGCCGTGCGCCACCAAAGTTTGGTCGTGCAACTCTGTTGGCAAAGGGGCGGGGTTGAAATGGGTAACGGCGGTACCCACCAAAACAATTTTTTCTAAACGCTGTGTGGGCCACAACTGCGAAATCACCTGACAAACAACATACGCGCCGAATGAAAAACCCGCCAAAGCCAAAGGGCCTTCGGGGGCGAGTTGGCGCAAAGCCTCAAGGACATCGTCGGTTTCGCCCAGTCCCTCGTCGTAAACACCCTCGCTTTGCCCCACACCACGAAAGTTAAAGCGCAAACAATCCCAGCCCGATTGCACATAAGCGCGTGACAAGGTCTGCACCACCTTGTTGTCCATGGTGCCGCCAAACAAAGGATGGGGGTGGGCCACATAGGCCAAGCCTTTGGCAGGGGTGGCAGCTTTTTCTAAAACGGCTTGGTGACGCCCGCCTGGCAGGTCAAGCCACAGCGTTTGCGCAGCAGTGGCCATGGCTAGCGACCGACGTCAGGGTCAAGTTGCAGGCGCTCGACCAGTTTGCCTTGCTGAAGGTGCGAACTGATGATTTCATCAATGTCTTGCTTGTCCACATAGGTGTACCAAACCGCTTCGGGATAAACCACCAACACAGGGCCACCGGCACAACGGTCTAAACATCCGGCTTGGTTGACGCGCACACCCCCCGCGCCATTAAGACCCAAGGCTTTGACCTGGGTTTTGCAATGCTTCCAAGCGTCCTGTGCTTGGTGATTACCGCAACAAGCGTCTGGCGCTTCGCGCTGGTTGAGGCAAAAAAATACGTGGTGCTTGAAATAGCTGTCTTCGGTCATGCAAGGGATTCTAGGTGGCCTCGGTATGCCTTGAGTCGCTGACCAGGTGCAACACCCCCCATACCAATAGGACAAAGGGCCAACCCCAACTCAACCACTCGGTGAGGCCATGGAAACGGATGAATTTTCCTTGCTCCCATGTTTGAACGGTTTGGGCAAAGTACGTGCTGGACGGAACCAAGTTCACCAAACAAAGAACAGCCATCTGCACCAGCAACATGGTACGAATCAGAACCTCAGCGGGCAATCTCACTAGCAACAAGGCGCTGAGCCAACCCAGCCCTAAACCCGCCGCAGTCAAAGGCGTTAGCCAAAAAAAGGTGTGCTCTGGACCGTACGTGACAGAGGCCGATAAAGTGCTGCTTAAAAGCGCTAACACCACCACCAAACTGACCCAAGACAAGCGCTGCCAAGGCTCGCGCACCACCGCCATGCCTAACAAAGCCGGCACACTCATACTGCCGGCGATACACAGCATCTCCAACCAAGTTGGCAAAGGGCCAAACGAAAAAAGAGTTTGCGAGAGCTGTGTTGGCCACATCGCCTGTGGCCACAACTCCTCCAGCATGGTCAGCAATTTTTCAGCCACATTGCCCAAACCCAGAAACACAGGTGTTGGAAACAACAAAGCCAGCGGCCATAAAACCATCAAGACCAAACTGCCGCTGGCGTGAGGCACAAGCCATCGCTTGCGAAATTGGACCCAGCGGTAAAGCCAGCCGCGCCGCTCCAACCAAGCCGACAACACCGCCCCCATCAAGCCGCCCACACTGTTGAGCATCCAATCTACTTGAGAGGGCACACGCTGGGGTAAATAGCTTTGCGAACATTCCATCAGGAAAGACAGGCCCAAAGCGCCTAAAAAGCCAAGCAGCACAGCCGCCCAGTGCGGTTTGGCGCTGCGCAACATGGCCAAACTCAGCCAAAAACCCAAAGGCATATAGCCAAAGAGATTGCTGCCCATGTCAAAAAGGGTTTGGTATTTTGGCCACGGGGCTCTGACAAAAGACCATGGCGCGATGTCTTGGTTACGCCAGTCTTCAAATGGGTACAAACTTGCATAAAAAATCACCACCACGCACAACCAAGCCAAAGGCCAAGCCGTGGTGCTGCGTTGCAAAGGTTTCATGTCCGCTTAAAAGGGCTTGATCACCACCAACAGCACAGCGGCCACCATCAGCAGCACAGGGGCTTCGTTGAACCAGCGGTACCAGACATGGGAGTGCGAAGCCTCGCCCGACTCAAAGTGCTTGAGGTGGCGCATACACAAATGGTGGTAGCCCAAAGTCAGGACGACAACGGCCAATTTAAGGCTCATCCAATCGGCTGGCGGGTTGCCGCCGATGCCGTAACCCAACCACAGCCACAAGCCAAAGCCCAAGGCAGGCACCATCAGGATGGTCATAAAGCGCATGAGTTTTTGCGCCATCAACAGCAGGCGTTCCCGCTCTGCAACCGAATCGGGCGGGACCATGGCCAAATTGACAAAGATGCGCGGCAAATAAAACAAGCCAGCAAACCAACTGGCCACGAAAATGATGTGAAAGGCTTTGACCCAGAGCATGGCTTGAGTTTAGTGGCAAGCCGCTGTAACACTGGCCTCGGGTTTCACCCCAATAAACCAGCTTGTCCTTGCGGCACAATTTCGGCATGACCACACCTACCCAATTCCCCTCCACCCGCCTGCGCCGCCTGCGCCGCGATGACTTCACCCGCCGCCTCGTGCGTGAAAACCATCTCACGGTAGACGACCTGATTTACCCCGTATTTGTGCTCGATGGCGAGAAAAAACGCCAAGCTATCGCCTCCATGCCGGGGGTTGAGCGCTTAAGCCTCGACCTTTTGCTGCCCGTTGCAGAACACTGCGTGAAATTGGGCATCCCCGTCATGGCCTTGTTTCCGGTCATTGACCCGAGTTTGAAAACGCCTGACGGCATGGAAGCTACCAACCGCAAAGGCTTGGTGCCGCGCGTGGTGCAGGCGCTGAAAAAAGAATTCCCCGATTTGGGCGTGATGACCGACGTGGCGCTGGACCCCTTCACCAGCCATGGCCAAGACGGTTGGCTGGACGAGACCGGCTACATCTTGAACGATGAAACGGTGAAAGTACTGGTGCAACAAGCGCTCACGCAGGCCGAGTCGGGCGTGGACATCGTGGCGCCCAGCGACATGATGGACGGGCGCATTGCCGCCATTCGCCAAGCCCTAGAAGCAGAGGGGCATATTCACACCCGCATCATGGCCTACAGCGCCAAGTACGCCAGTGCGTTTTACGGGCCATTCCGCGACGCGGTAGGCTCTGCCGGCAACTTGGGGAAGAGCAACAAAAAGGTCTACCAAATGGACGCTGGCAACAGCGATGAGGCGCTGCGCGAGGTGGCCATGGACATCGCCGAAGGCGCGGACATGGTGATGGTCAAGCCCGGCATGCCCTACTTGGACATCGTACGCCGCGTCAAAGACGAGTTCCACCTGCCCACCTTTGCCTACCAAGTCTCAGGGGAATACGCCATGCTCAAAGCCGCCGCGCAAAACGGCTGGCTCGACCACGACGCGGTGATGATGGAGAGCCTATTGGCCTTCAAGCGCGCAGGCGCTGACGGTGTTCTGACCTATTTCGCCATCGCAGCAGCTGAAAAATTGCGCGACGCTTAAAAGCTGCTCAGCCTTCGAGGTGTTTGATGAAAAAGCCCAGCGTGCGCTCTAGGGCCAAGTCGGCGGCCGCGGCGTTGTAGGAGCCGCGCTGGTCGCAATTGAAACCGTGGTCCGCATCGTACTCATGCACCTCAACTTGAGGCTGAGCCTGCTTGAAGGCCTGCACAGTGCTTAAAGGAATCAAGCCATCTTTGGCACCGAAATGCGACAGCGTGGGACACAGCGGTTTTTTGTGAAGCTCTGGCTCCAAGGTCATGCCACCGCCGTAGTAGGTCACCGCCGCTTTGACATTGGCAAATTGCGTGGCGGCACGCCAACTCAGCAGACCGCCCCAACAATAGCCGACCACGCCCACTTTGCCTTTGGTGGCAAGCGAAGCGTGGCTGATGGCGGCTTGCACGTCGGCCATCACGCCAGGCGGGGGCAGGCCTTCAGAGAGGTTTTTCAAGGCACGGCCCACCTCGACGTCTGACGAGGTGTAGCCCAAGTCCACGTCTTTTTTCACGCGCGAAAACGTGGCTGGCGCAATCGCCAAAAAACCGATGAAGGCAAAGCCATCGGCGATGTTGCGGATGTGGCTATTGACGCCAAAAATTTCGGGCAAAACCACGATTGCGCCACGCGGCTCGGTTTTGGGTTGCGCAAAATAGGCCTGTGACTCAAAGCCGTCGATGGCACGCAATTGAACGAAATGTCCCATGTAAATCTCCCTTGAATGTCAAGCCGCTTGCAAGCGGCGTTGTAAAAAATCCAGCCGGTCTTGACCCCAAAAGATTTCGCCTTCCACCACATAGCTGGGCGCACCAAAGACACCCGCGTCCATGGCTTTGCGGGTGTAAGCCATATAGGCATCTTGGGCGGCAGGGGCCAGGGCAGCTTGCCAGCGGTCAGCGGCAATGCCTTGTTCTTGCAAGATGGCTTGCAACACACTGGCGTCAGCGATATCACGCTCTTGCATCCACACAGCCGCCAAGACCGCACCGCACAATTTCATCGCTGTATCCACCCCATCGTGCTGGTCCACCGCAATGATGAGCCGCGCCGCATCGTCTCCCGCGACAGGAAAAAACTTCGGCTTTAAGTTAAAGGGCATTTGCAAAAAATGGCTAAACCGCTGCAACTCCACCAAGCGGTAGGCTTGGCGTTGCGGCGGGCGCTGCCCCACTGGCAGGCCGCCGGTAGCAGGGAAAATTTGCCCGCCCAAATCGACGGGCATGATGCGCACAGTGGCACCCGCTTGCTTGGCTATTTGCACCAAGCGGGCGTGGCCAAAGTAAGTCCACGGGCTTTGCGGGGCCAGGTAGTAATCGATGACGAGGCTCAAGAGGTGTCTCCAATCGTGTTATCTTTTTGCGCTTGGCAAAACGCCAAGCGGGTCGCCATCCTACTATTTTGAAAAAGCACCCTTCATCACCTCGGAGACCCCTTTATGCCTCGCGTCCTACTCATCACCGGTGCCAGTCGCGGTATAGGTGCCGCCACCGCCTTGTTGGCGGCCCAAAAAGGTTGGGCCGTGGCCGTCAACTACACCCGTGACGCCCAAGCGGCAGATCAGGTGGTGCAAGAGATTCGCGCCATGGGCGGCCAAGCCCAAGCTTTCCAAGCCGATGTGGGCATTGAATCCGACATAGTGCGGTTGTTTCAAAGCGTGGACAAGGAAATGGGCAGCTTAGGCGGCTTGGTCAACAACGCAGGGGTGCTGGACATACCCGCGCGGGTTGACACCACCTCGTGGGAGCGCTTGGAACGCATCATGCGCATCAATGTCTTGGGCTCGTTCGCCTGCGCTAAACAAGCCGTGTTGCGCATGAGCACCGCGCATGGCGGCGCGGGTGGCGGCATCGTCAACCTCAGCAGCGCTGCCGCCAAAATGGGTGCGCCAGGCCAGTACGTCGACTACGCTGCCAGCAAGGGTGCAATTGACAGCTTCACCATTGGGTTGGCCAAGGAGGTCGCCGCAGAAGGCATACGCGTGAACGCGGTTCGCCCTGGCCTGATCTTGACCGACATACACGCCAGCGGCGGCATCCCTGACAGAGCCCACCAACTGGCGCACCAAGTGCCCATGCAACGCCCAGGAACGGCCATGGAAGTGGCCGAGGTCATCGTTTGGCTGCTCAGTGATTCGGCAGCCTATGTCACGGGCACCAACATCGACGTGGGCGGTGGTCGCTGATGGCTGATATCACCTATTTTTGGGAAGACATGGCGGTTGGGCAGGTGCGCGATCTGGGCACCATCTCACCTAGCCGCGAAGACATCATCGCCTTTGCCAGCCAGTTTGATCCCCAGCCTTTTCACTTGGACGCAGCAGCAGGTGCGGCATCGGTTTTTGGTGGCTTGTGCGCCAGCGGTTGGCACACCTGCTCCATGGCCATGCGCTTGATGGTGACGAATTTTTTGCAACAAACCTCTAGCCTAGGTTCGCCGGGCTTAGAGAACATCCAATGGAAAAAACCGGTTTACCCCAATGACACCTTGCGTTTGCAAACCACGGTGCTGGAGACCAAGCCCATGGGCCGCCGCCCCGATGTGGGCATGACCCGCAATTTGTGGGAAATGTTTAACCAGCATGGCGACAAGGTGTTACACATGGAAGGCTGGGGCATGTTCAGACGCCGCCACCCTTCGACCCCTGAAAGCCCCTGATGGCCATGGACTTCAAACCGTCATTGCAAGACCTTTAGGCAGAAGCAATCCTTGCCACTGTCTTGCACAGCTAAGGATTGCTGCTTGGATTTGCTTCGCTGCGCTCGCAATGACATCGATGCTGGCAAGCCATAATCGTCGTTCGAATCACAAGAGACACGCATGAGTACAAAACATATTGGTCATCACATCCATGGCGCACAACACGCAGGCACCTCCGAGCGCAGCCAACCCGTGACCAATCCCGCCACGGGCGCGGTCACCGCACAAGTGGCCCTGGCCAATGGTGCCGATGTGGCGCAAGCCGTCGCTGCGGCGCAAGCCGCTTTTCCCGCTTGGGCCGATGCGCCCCCCCTGCGCCGCGCCCGGGTGATGTTCAAGTTTTTAGAGTTGCTGCATGTTCATAAGGATGCACTGGCCCACGCCATCACCGCCGAGCACGGCAAGGTTTTCACTGACGCGCAAGGCGAGGTGGCGCGTGGCATCGACATCGTCGAGTTCGCAACAGGCATTCCCCAGTTGTTGAAAGGCGACTACACCGAGCAAGTCTCGACCGGCATCGACAACTGGACCCTGCGCCAGCCCTTGGGCGTGGTGGCAGGCATCACACCGTTCAACTTCCCCGTGATGGTGCCCATGTGGATGTTCCCCGTCGCCATTGCCGCTGGCAACACCTTTGTGTTGAAGCCCAGCCCCATCGATCCCACACCTGCGCTGATCATGGCCGATTTGCTGAAACTTGCCGGCCTGCCCGATGGCGTGTTCAACGTGGTGCAAGGCGACAAAGAAGCGGTAGGCGCGCTGTTGGTGCACCCCGATGTCAAAGCCGTGAGCTTTGTGGGTTCGACCCCGATTGCCAACTACATCTACGAGACCGGCGCCCACCACGGCAAGCGGGTGCAGGCTTTGGGCGGCGCGAAAAACCACATGGTGGTGATGCCCGACGCCGACCTCGACCAAGTGGTCGATGCCCTGATTGGCAGCGCCTACGGCTCGGCAGGAGAGCGTTGCATGGCCATTTCCGTGGCGGTATTGGTCGGCGATGTGGGCGAGCGCATCATGCCCAAACTCATCGAGCGCACCAAAACTTTGAAAGTGCTCAATGGCGAAAACTTGGCGGCCGAAATGGGCCCCATCGTCACCCAAGCCGCCCATGACCGCATCACCGGCTACATCGCTCAAGGCGAGAAAGAAGGCGCCAAGTTGCTGGTCGATGGCCGTGGCTTCAAAGGCTCATCAGCAGGTGCCGGCTGCGACCAAGGTTTTTGGATGGGCGGCACTTTGTTTGACCACGTGACCACCGACATGCGGATTTACAAAGAAGAAATCTTCGGCCCGGTGCTGGCCTGTGTGCGGGTGCCCGACTTCGCTACCGCGGTGCAAATCATCAACGACCATGAGTTTGGCAATGGCGTGTCGTGCTTCACCCGCGACGGCAACGTGGCGCGTGAATTCAGTCGGCGCATCCAAGTGGGCATGGTCGGCATCAATGTGCCCATTCCTGTCCCCATGGCTTGGCACGGCTTTGGCGGCTGGAAGCGCAGCCTGTTTGGCGACATGCACGCCTACGGCGAAGAAGGCGTGCGTTTTTACACCAAGCAAAAGTCCATCATGCAGCGCTGGCCCGAGAGCATTGGCAAGGGTGCGGAGTTTGTGATGCCTACATCTAAATAAGCTAGAGATTGCTTCACTTCGTTCGCAATGACATCAAGATCGCAATGACATGAACGACACCACCTTCGACTACATCATCGTGGGTGCTGGCACGGCTGGTTGCCTGCTGGCCAACCGCTTGAGCGCTAACGCCAGCAAGCGGGTGTTGTTGATTGAAGCAGGGCGCAAAGACGATTACCACTGGGTTCACATCCCTGTGGGCTATTTGTATTGCATTGGCAACCCGCGCACCGATTGGCTCTACAACACCGAGCCCGCTGCGGGCCTGAATGGCCGCAGCCTGCGCTACCCGCGAGGCAAGGTCTTGGGTGGTTGCTCCAGCATCAACGGCATGATTTACATGCGCGGCCAATCGCGCGACTACGACCACTGGGCAGAGGTGACGGGTGACGCGCGTTGGCGTTGGGACAGCAGTTTGCCTTACTTCAAGCGCCATGAAGACCATTACAAAGGCGGCGACGCTCTGCATGGCGCAGGTGGCGAGTGGCGGGTGGAAAAACAGCGCCTAAGCTGGGAAGTGCTCGACGCTTTTGCCCAAGCCGCGGTGCAAGCAGGCATCCCCGCTACCGACGACTTCAACCGAGGCTCTAACGAGGGCGTGGGCTACTTCGAGGTGAACCAAAAAAGCGGTTGGCGCTGGAACACCGCCAAAGCGTTTTTGCGCCCTACTTGCTATGGCCGCCCGAATTTCGAGATGTGGACCTCAGCACAAGTGTCCAAATTGCTAATGGAAACCTTGCCCAATGGCCAGCAACGCTGCACGGGGGTAGAGGTGTGGAATGGAAGCGAAAAGGTGACGGCGCAGGCCAGCCAATCGGTGGTGCTGACCGCCGGCGCGATTGGCTCGCCGCAACTCTTGCAGCTCTCAGGCATTGGCCCAGGCGCTTTGTTGCAACAACACGGTGTCAAAACCGTGGTGGACTTGCCCGGTGTCGGCGAGAACCTGCAAGACCATTTGCAAATCCGCGCCGTGTTCAAGGTCAAGGGCGTGAAAACGCTCAACACTTTGGCCAACAGCTGGTGGGGCAAGGCGGCGATTGGCTTGGAATACCTCTTCAAGCAAAGCGGCCCGATGAGCATGGCGCCCTCACAACTCGGTGCATTCACCCGCAGCGACCCGTCGCAGGCTTGGCCCAACATCGAATACCACGTGCAACCCTTAAGCCTAGACGCCTTTGGCGAACCTCTGCACCCCTTCCCCGCTTTCACCGCCAGCGTGTGCAACTTGAACCCCAGCAGCCGAGGCTCGGTGCACATCCAAAGCGCCAACTTCGCCCAAGCACCGCTGATCGCGCCCAACTACCTCAGTACCGATGCAGACCGCCAAGTGGCCGCCGACTCGCTGCGCATCACCCGCCGCATTGCCGCGCAACCCGCGCTGGCCAAGTACCAGCCCGAGGAATGGAAGCCTGGCACGCAGTTCGAAAGCGATGAGGACTTGGCGCGGCTTGCCGGCGACATTGGCACCACCATCTTCCATCCCGTGGGCACGGCACGCATGGGCCGCCTCGACGACCCGCTGGCCGTGGTCGACCCCGAACTGCGGGTGCGCGATGGACGCGGCGGCGTGGTGCGGGGCCTGCGCGTGGTGGACGCGAGTGTGATGCCCACCATCACCAGCGGCAACACCAACAGCCCTGTGCTGATGCTGGCCGAGAAAGCCGCGGAATGGCTGGTCTTCGAAGCTAAACAAAGCAAGGCTTGACTGGGGAAAGTCCTTAGCAAACCTCAGCCTTGTATGAACTAAAGTGCACCAACTCGCAAGCAAGATTCGTTTTGATTACCGAGGGTTTGAGGAGACAAAAGAAACGTTGCTGCTATCAGGTGGTATGCGTCACAGAGAAAAAGCACCGCACAACGGTGCTTTTTTTTCGTTTGTAGACTTACCCGACTGAGAAACCGCACAACCATGGACATCGTCTTCATCACCCTTGCATCTGCGTTGGCGGGTTTTATCGATGCATCGGTGGGCGGCGGCGGCTTGGTGCTGGTGCCTGCGTTGTTTGCCACCTACCCCAATGTCTCGCCAGCAACCTTGTTGGGGACCAACAAATCTGCCTCTGTGTGGGGCACCTTG
The DNA here is from genome assembly GCA_945899335.1 of Bordetella parapertussis. Classification (GTDB taxonomy): domain Bacteria; phylum Pseudomonadota; class Gammaproteobacteria; order Burkholderiales; family Burkholderiaceae_C; genus Limnohabitans. The sequence continues at coordinate 216 of CAMDIP010000017.1, read as the reverse complement.
TTTGCGGCTTGGCGCTTCCAACAGCAAATGACGCTGCAATGGCGCGCATTGCGCGTTGGTGCTTTGTGCGCCTTGCTGGGCGCTTGTGCTGGCGCCTTCACCCTGACCCTGCTCTCGCCGCAATTGATGCGCCAAGCGCTGCCGCTGCTGTTGCTGGCGGTGCTGATTTACACCTTGAAGAACAAACAAATGGGGCAATCGAACCAGCCACGCTAC
>CAMDIP010000016.1 GCA_945899335.1 Bordetella parapertussis | reverse complement strand
GCAGCGTCTGTGCGCGTCGCTTGCACAGCTTCCAAGCATCAAAGGTCGGCATTGCGCTGTTCCAGCACGGCATAAAAAAATCCATCAGAGCTACTTGCTGCATTGTCTAGGAGGCCTGCTGCGTTTGCCGCCTTACCCGGCATTAAATGCCCAGGGGATGGACGCATTACCGCTTGAGTGTTGCGCGCAAGAAACGAATCGATTTGGTATTGACCCTCATCCCGAAAGACCGAGCAGGTGCAAAAGACCATGCGTCCGCCAGGCGACAGCAAGGGCCACAAAGCATCCAGCAAACGCCTTTGCTCTTTGACCAAGGCAGCGACATCACTTTCACGGCGCAGCAAAGGGATGTCTGGATGACGCCTGACAATGCCAGATGCAGTGCACGGCGCGTCTAGCAATACCGCGTCAAACAATTGCCCCGTCCACCAAGTTGGTGTATCCGCCACATCGGCACACACGACCTTGGCTTGCAAACCCAAACGCAGCAAATTCTCTTGAATACGCTCGCAGCGCTGCGCATCAATGTCCAAGGCCCACACATCTGCATCGGCATATTCCAGCAAGTGTGCGGTTTTGCCGCCCGGGGCAGCGCAAGCATCCAGCACTTGTAAACGCTTCCCCTTGCGCGCTGACAAGCCCTTGAGCAGCAAGGGGACAGCCAGTTGGGCTGCCGCATCTTGCACAGAGCACCAACCCTGCGAAAACCCTTCAATGGCTTGAACTGGTTTGGCTTGACGCAATACCAAGCCGTCTTCACCGGCCGCATCCGCCAGAATGCCTTGCTCGGCCCATTGCTGCTGCAAAGTATCCCTGCCGATTTTTCGCCGGTTAACCCGCAAGCTCATGGGCGCAGCTTGTTGGCTGGCTTGCAAAATACCTTGCCAATCGTTGGGGTAGTCGCGCTGAACCTGCTTGATCCACCACAACGGAAAATTCCATTGTGCAGGTAAACCTTGCAAGGCTTGATGCATCAGCGCTTTTTCTTCACGCAAAAACCTTCTCACGCAGGCATTTATAAAAGAAGCTTGCGCTCGCGTCTGGGGATGGTGCTTAGCCGCTTCAACCAGTTGACTCACCAAGGTATGTGCCGGGTACATGGCCTCAGTGCCCAGCAGCAGCAAACCCAAACCCGTGCACAGCAAGGCATTGACTGGCGCAGGGGGCGCACGCTTGACCAACAAGTCCCTCACTGCTTGGGTGGTTTCCCAATGCCGCAAAACCGCAAACAACAATGCCTGCGCCGCTGGGCGCAAAGCAGGAGAGACTGAGGCCAAGGCATGGCTGTGGTTTTTGCCCTCTAAAACTATTTGCAAAGCCCCCGAACAGGCTTGCAACTGTCGCCACAAGGGTGGGGCTAACTGTGCCAGTTCCTCACTGTGCGCTTGCTTCATGCCAGCGGGCGAGCAGGATGAAATTGAAAGAGTGTGGCCAATAACGCTGCAGGGTACTGAGCAATGGCATGGTTGTAATCGGTGATGCTGGCGTTGAAACGTTGTACTTCGGGTTGCACCAACATGTCCAAGGCTAGCCAACGCTGCTGCAAAGCCTCAGGCACATTGACATAAAACGCATCGGGGTGGATCAAACCAGCCCAAGCAAGTTGCAACTCATCGGCAGCGTCTTGCAAAGCTTGCGTGCTATCGGGCTCTAGTGGATGCGTCTGCATCCTTGACATGGCCACCGTGAGCAATCCAGCCGAGACTTGCAGGCGTGTCCAAGGGTCGACTTCCAATTCTGGCAAATAAGCGCTGCCCCATAACTGAGGTGAAGTGGAGGCGGCAGAGACGGCTTGTTGCACCACCTCTTGGTACTGCAACAGCACGGACTCTAGAGAAATGAATTGCGCACCAATGGCTGCGCGCAAGCGAACCAAACGGTTGTAAGCACCCAAGGACCAAAAGATCCCCAGGGCTATAAACAACCAAAACCAGCCTGACTTCAGCATGGTAGACAAAGGCCCGCAGGCCTTTGCTTATTCCGCTGGACTCTCTTCGCTGCTGCCTTCTTGCTGCGCCAAAGCGAGTTCTTCCGCTTCGGTTTCTGCAATTTGACGGCGTTCGGCTTCGTCCATCAGGTCTTTTTCTTTACGGGCACGGTGGTAAGCCATGCCAGAACCTGCTGGGATCAAACGACCCACAATGACGTTTTCTTTCAAGCCACGCAACTCGTCACGCTTGCCCATGATGGCAGCTTCGGTGAGCACGCGTGTGGTTTCTTGGAAAGAAGCCGCAGAGATAAACGAGTCGGTGGACAAAGAAGCCTTGGTGATACCCAGCAACAAATTGGTATAAGTGGCTGGGATCTTGCCGTCTTTTTGCAGCGCTTCGTTGGTGTTGAGCATTTCAGAACGCTCAACTTGCTCACCGCTGATGTAGTTGGTGTCACCAACGTTGTCAACCACCACACGGCGTAGCATTTGGCGCACGATCACTTCAATGTGCTTGTCATTGATCTTCACGCCTTGCAAGCGGTACACGTCTTGCACTTCGTCGACGATGTAACGCGCCAATTCTTCAATGCCCAGCAAACGCAAGATGTCTTGCGGGTCGGCAGGGCCGTCCACAATGCTTTCGCCTTTGTTGACCACTTGGCCTTCGTGCACCACGATGTTTTTCTCTTTGGGAATGAGTTCTTCCCAAACTGTTCCTTCGGGGTCGGTGATTTGCAAGCGGATCTTGCCTTTGGTCTCTTTACCAAACGACACGGTACCTGTCATCTCAGCCAAGATGCCTTTGTCCTTGGGTGAACGTGCTTCGAAAAGCTCGGCCACACGCGGCAAACCACCGGTGATGTCACGGGTCTTTTGACCTTCCACGGGGATACGCGCCAACACTTCGCCAGGCCCCACGTCTTGGCCATCACGCACTTGGATCAACGCACCGATTTGGAAGCCAATGGTCACTGAGTGGTCGGTGCCAGGAATCTTGACTTCTTTGCCAGAGGCATCCATCAACTTCACCTGAGGGCGAACCACTTTGGTAGAACCACGGCGCTTGGGGTCAATGACCACCAAGGTTGACAAGCCAGTGACTTCGTCCAATTGCTTGGCAACTGTCAGACCTTCTTCAACATTCTCGAACTGGGTTTTACCAGCGAACTCGGTAATCACAGGACGTGTCAAGGGGTCCCAGTTGGCCAAGATGGTGCCAGCTTTGATGGCTTGGTCTGGCTTGATGGCCAAAATAGCACCGTAAGGCACTTTATGGCGCTCGCGCTCGCGACCTTGCTCATCATGAATGACGATTTCGCCAGAGCGAGAAATGACCACCAACTCTTTTTTGCTGTTGGTCACATAGCGCATGGTGGCGTTAAAGCCAATCACACCGTTGGACTTGGCGTCGACACTGGAGGCGACCGCCGCACGTGAAGCCGCGCCACCGATGTGGAAGGTCCGCATAGTCAACTGCGTGCCTGGCTCGCCAATGGACTGCGCAGCAATCACACCCACTGCTTCGCCCACATTGATCAAACCACCACGACCCAAATCTCGGCCATAGCATTTGGCGCACAAACCAAAACGGGTTTCGCAATTCAGTGCTGTACGGACTTTGATTTCATCCACACCCAAGAGTTCGATTTCATCAATCAGGTCTTCGTCCAACATATGGCCAGCGGGCACCAAGGTCTGACGAGATTCGGGATGCACCACATCTTCGGCCACAGAGCGACCCAATACGCGGTCACGCAGGGATTCAATGACCTCACCGCCTTCAACGATGGCGCGCATGACTTGACCGTTGGCCGTGCCACAGTCGTCTTCGATGACCACCAAGTCTTGCGTTACGTCAACCAAGCGGCGTGTCAGGTAGCCAGAGTTGGCGGTTTTCAACGCCGTGTCAGCCAGGCCCTTACGTGCGCCGTGGGTGGAGATGAAGTACTGCAACACATTCAGACCTTCGCGGAAGTTCGCAGTGATCGGGGTTTCAATGATGGAGCCATCAGGCTTGGCCATCAAGCCACGCATACCCGCCAACTGGCGAATTTGGGCGGCAGAACCGCGAGCACCCGAGTCGGCCATCATGTAGATGGAGTTGAAAGACTCTTGCTCGACTTCGTTGCCATGGCGGTCAATGGTTTTCTCTTTGCGGAGTTGATCCATCATCACCTTGGACACCGCGTCACCCGCTTTGCCCCAAATGTCGACCACCTTGTTGTAACGCTCGCCAGAAGTCACCAGACCCGACACATATTGCTGCTCAATGTCTTTGACTTCTTTTTCTGCGCTCTCGATGATGGCGTGCTTTTCTTGCGGCACCAACATATCGTCGATACAGATAGAAATACCCGCACGTGTTGCCAAACGGAAACCGTTTTGCAACAACTTGTCGGCAAAAACCACAGTCTCTTTCAAGCCGCATTTGCGGAAAGAAGTGTTGATGAGCTTGGAGATTTCCTTTTTCTTCAGCGCCTTGTTCAGGTTGCTAAAAGGCAAGCCCTTGGGCAAGATTTCAGACAACAGAGCACGACCCACTGTGGTCTCTACCAAAGACACAGAGCTTGTGAATTCGCCGGTTTCTTTGTCCTTGACCCACTCGGTCATGCGCACAGTGACTTTGGCGGTGAGTTCCACCACATCGGCGTCGAGTGCGCGCTGCACTTCACCAATGTCAGCAAACACCAAGCCTTCGCCTTTGCCATTGATGCGCTCGCGGGTGGTGTAGTAAAGGCCTAGCACCACGTCTTGTGAAGGAACGATGGAGGGTTCGCCGTTGGCGGGGAAAAGCACATTGTTGGAGGCCAGCATCAAAGTGCGGGCTTCCATTTGCGCTTCCACCGATAAGGGAATGTGTACCGCCATTTGGTCGCCGTCAAAGTCGGCGTTGAAGGCTGAACACACCAAGGGGTGAAGTTGAATGGCTTTACCTTCGATCAAGATAGGCTCAAAAGCTTGAATGCCCAAGCGGTGCAAAGTAGGTGCACGGTTGAGCAACACGGGATGCTCTTTGATGACCTCTTCCAAGATATCCCACACCACAGGTGTGCCGGCTTCAACTTCCTTCTTAGCCGCCTTGATGGTGGTGGCAATACCCATTAACTCGAGTTTGCTGAAGATGAAAGGCTTGAAGAGTTCAAGCGCCATCAACTTGGGCAAGCCGCACTGATGTAACTTGAGGGTTGGGCCCACGGTGATGACTGAACGGCCTGAGTAATCCACGCGCTTGCCCAGCAAGTTTTGACGGAAACGACCACTCTTGCCTTTGATCATGTCGGCCAAAGACTTCAAGGCACGCTTGTTCGCACCGGTCATGGCTTTGCCACGGCGACCGTTGTCAAGCAAGCTGTCGACCGCTTCTTGCAACATGCGCTTTTCATTGCGGGCAATGATTTCAGGCGCATTCAATTCAAGCAAACGGCGCAAACGGCTGTTGCGGTTGATGACGCGACGGTACAAGTCGTTCAAATCGGAGGTGGCGAAACGGCCACCATCCAAAGGCACCAAGGGACGCAAATCGGGTGGCAACACTGGCAACACCGACAACACCATCCACTCAGGTTTGATGCCTGATTTTTTGAAGGCTTCAAGAACTTTCAAACGCTTGGCGTTCTTCTTGATTTTGACTTCAGAACCGGTCAGGTCGTTACGGAGTTTTTCAATCTCCATATCGATTTCCATGGTTTCGAGCAAATCTCGAATGCCTTCAGCGCCCATCTTGGCTTGGAACTCGTCGCCCAACTCGATGCGCTTGGCTTCATAGTCGTCCTCGGTCATGATGGCGTATTTTTTCAGCGCCGTCATGCCTGGGTCAGTCACAACATAAGCTTCGAAATACAACACACGTTCGATGTCGCGCAAGGTCATGTCCAACACCAAGCCTAAACGGCTGGGCAAGGATTTCAAAAACCAGATGTGGGCGCAAGGTGCAGCCAAATCGATGTGGCCCATGCGGTCACGGCGCACCTTGGTTTGGGTAACTTCAACGCCACACTTCTCGCAAATCACGCCGCGGTGTTTCAGGCGTTTGTATTTACCGCATAAACATTCGTAGTCCTTGATGGGCCCGAAAATCTTGGCGCAAAACAAGCCGTCACGCTCGGGCTTGAAAGTGCGGTAGTTGATGGTTTCGGGTTTTTTGACTTCGCCGAAAGACCAAGAACGAATTTTCTCAGGGGAAGCTAGGCCAATTTTGATGGCATCGAAATGCTCATCAGGTGTGAACTGCTTAAAGAGGTCGAGTAATGATTTCATGAACGCTCCAACTCTATATCGATGCCCAATGAACGAATTTCTTTGACCAACACGTTGAACGACTCGGGCATGCCCGCCTCGATGGCGTGTTCGCCTTTGACGATGCTTTCATACACCTTGGTACGGCCTTGCACGTCGTCGGACTTGACGGTGAGCATTTCTTGCAGGGTGTAAGAGGCACCATAAGCCTCCAAGGCCCACACTTCCATCTCGCCGAAACGCTGACCGCCAAACTGCGCCTTGCCACCCAAAGGTTGCTGGGTAACCAAGCTGTATGGCCCAGTAGAACGTGCGTGCATTTTGTCGTCCACCAAGTGGTGAAGTTTCAACACATGCATATAGCCCACAGTTGTGGGGCGCTCGAAAGCGTCACCGGTGCGGCCATCAAACAAATGCGCTTGCGTACGCGCAGCTGTCAGTCCTTTGGCCTTGACCACGTCTTCGGGGTAAGCCAGTTTCAACATGGTGCGAATGTCTTCTTCTGACGCGCCATCGAACACAGGCGTGGCAAAAGGTACGCCAGTAGAGAGGTTGTTCGCCATCTCTTTGATGTCTTTATCGGCCAACTTGTTGAGCTCTTCTTTGTGACCTGTGCTGTTGTACAAGGTCTCGAGGAAAGCACGGATCTCAGCAGCCTTGGCTTCTTCTTGCATCATGTGGCCGAGTTGCTGGCCAATGCCTTTGGCTGCCCAGCCCAAATGCACTTCCAACACCTGACCGACGTTCATGCGTGAAGGCACACCCAACGGGTTGAGCACGATGTCCACAGGTGTGCCGTCAGCCATGTAAGGCATGTCTTCAACAGGCACAATCTTGGAGACCACGCCTTTGTTTCCGTGACGACCCGCCATCTTGTCGCCAGGCTGCAAGCGACGCTTGACAGCCAAGTAGACCTTGACCATTTTCAACACACCTGCTGGCAACTCATCACCTTGGGTAAGTTTTTTGCGCTTCTCTTCAAAAGCCAAATCGAAGCTGTGACGGGTTTGCGTCAAAGCGTTTTTGATGCTTTCCAATTGTGAAGCGGTGTCTTCATCCGCAGGACGGATGTCAAACCAATGGAACTTCTCGACGCTGTCCAAGTAGGCCTTGTCGATTTTGCTGCCTTTGGGCAATTTGTTGGGGCCGCCATTGGCAGTTTTGCCGTTGAGCAACTTGCCAATACGATCGAAAGCATCTGCCTCAACGATGCGCAATTGATCGTTCAAATCTAAGCGGAAGCGTTTGAGTTCATCGTCGATGATTTGCTGTGCGCGCTTGTCACGCACAATGCCTTCGCGGGTGAAAACCTGCACATCAATCACAGTGCCTTGTGAACCTTGATCAACACGCAATGAAGTGTCTTTCACATCCGAGGCTTTTTCACCAAAGATGGCGCGCAGCAGTTTTTCCTCTGGCGTCAAAGTGGTTTCGCCTTTGGGTGTGACCTTGCCAACCAGCACGTCGCCTGGTTGAACTTCTGCACCCACGAAGATGATGCCGGACTCGTCTAAGCGATTGAGTTGCAGCTCAGCCAAGTTGGGAATATCACGGGAAATTTCTTCCGCGCCCAGTTTGGTGTCACGCGCCATCACCACCAATTCTTCGATATGGATGGAGGTATAACGGTCTTCGGATACGACACGCTCAGAGATGAGGATGGAGTCCTCGAAGTTGTAACCATTCCACGGCATGAAAGCCACCAACATGTTTTGACCCAAAGCGAGTTCGCCCAAGTCTGTGGATGCACCGTCAGCGACCACATCGCCTTTAGCGAGTTTGTCGCCACGCTTAACGATGGGACGCTGGTGAATATTGGTGTTTTGGTTAGAACGCTGGTATTTGATGAGGTTGTAAATATCCACACCAACCTCACCGGCTTGGGTTTCAGCATCGTTCACACGTACCACGATACGGGTAGCGTCAACATAGTCAACAACACCGCCACGCAATGCAGTGACCACGGTACCGGAGTCAATCGCAGCAACGCGCTCTATACCTGTTCCCACGAAAGCTTTTTCTGGACGCAGGACAGGCACAGCTTGGCGCTGCATATTGGCGCCCATCAAAGCGCGGTTGGCGTCATCGTGCTCAAGGAAGGGCACCAAAGAAGCGGCCACAGAGACGATCTGTGCTGGCGAGACGTCCATGTACTGAACGCGCTCTTTGCCACACAAAATAGATTCGCCCTTTTCCCGTGCAGACACCAGGTCGCCAATCAAGCGGTCATCCTTGCTCAACATCGCGTTCGCTTGCGCAATCACGTACTTGGCTTCTTCTATGGCTGAGAGGTAATCGATTTCCATGGTGACCTGGCCGTCATTGACACGTCGATACGGCGTTTCGATGAAACCGTATTCGTTCAAACGTGCGTACAAAGACAGCGAGTTGATCAGGCCAATGTTGGGGCCTTCGGGGGTCTCGATGGGACATACACGACCATAGTGGGTCACGTGCACGTCACGCACTTCAAAGCCAGCACGCTCGCGGGTCAAGCCGCCTGGGCCCAGTGCAGAGACACGACGCTTGTGCGTGATCTCGGACAAGGGGTTGGTCTGGTCCATAAACTGCGACAACTGGGAAGCACCAAAAAATTCTTTCAGCGCAGCAGAGATGGGCTTGGAGTTGATCAAGTCGTGGGGCATCAAAGGTTCTTGCTCGGCTTGACCCAAACGCTCTTTCACCGCTTTTTCGATACGCGCTAAACCTGTGCGGTATTGGTTCTCAGCCAATTCGCCCACACAACGCACACGGCGGTTGCCCAAGTGATCGATGTCATCGACTTCGCCACGGCCATTGCGCAAGTCAACCAAAATCTTAACGACTGCCAAGATATCTTCGTTGTTAAGAACCATGGGGCCAGTGGAGTCTTCGCGACCCACACGGGCATTGAACTTCATGCGGCCTACACGTGATAAATCGTAAGTGTCAGGGTTGTAGAACAAGCGCTGGAACAAAGCTTGAACTGCGTCTTCGGTAGGCGGCTCGCCAGGGCGCATCATGCGGTAGATGGCTACACGGGCTGCAAACTCGTCGGCAGTTTCATCAATGCGCAAGGTTTGTGAAATGTAAGCACCTTGGTCCAACTCATTGGTGTAGATGCACTGCAAATCTTGTACGCCGCTGGAGCGCAATTTTTTCAGCAAAACTTCAGTCAACTCTTCGTTGGACTTGGCAATGATTTCGCCGGTTTCTTCTTCAACGATATTGCGCGCAACAACGCGTCCGATCAGGAAATCTTCTGGGACAGACACATGGGTGGTGCCGGTTTGCTCCATCTCGCGCGTGTGCCGAGCAGTGATGCGCTTGTCTTTGGCGACCACCACATTGCCGGATTTATCGGTGATGTCAAAGCGTGCAACTTCGCCGCGCAAACGCTCAGCAACAAATTCCATTTGGGCGCCGCTGTCCATCAACTTGAAGGTGTCATTGACGAAGAAATTGGCCAGAATGGCTTCGGGCGTCAAGCCAATGGCTTTGAGCAAAATAGTGACCGGCATTTTGCGGCGACGGTCGACGCGGAAATACAAAATATCTTTGGGATCGAACTCGTAGTCCAGCCAGGAACCACGGTAAGGAATGATGCGAGCGCTGAAGAGCAATTTGCCCGAACTGTGGGTCTTGCCTTTGTCGTGCTCAAAGAACACGCCAGGGGAACGGTGCAACTGTGACACGATGACGCGCTCAGTGCCGTTGATGATGAACGAGCCTTTGTCGGTCATCAGGGGCACTTCACCCATGTAGACCTCTTGCTCTTTCACTTCTTTGACCACCTTCGACTGAGGGGTAGAAGAGTCGCGGTCATAAATAATGAGTTGTACGCGCGCACGAACGGCTGACGAAAACGTCAGGCCACGGGTCTGGCACTCGCGCACATCAAAGGCGGGTTTGGCGAGGTTGTACTCAAGGTACTTCATCTCGACAAAGCCATTGTGCGAAACAATGGGAAAAGCGGCTTCAAAGGCTGCTTGCAAGCCTTCTGAAGTTCGCTTTTTAGGGGCTACATCGGCTTGTAAAAACGCGGTGTACGCGTCTTTTTGCATTTGCAGCAGGTAGGGGACTTCCAGCACGCTGTCGCGGCTGCCGAAACTTTTGCGGATGCGCTTGCGTTCGGTAAATGTATAGGCCATGAGTACTCCGGACTTGATTCACTCGGCGACTGGGGACCGTACAGATGACAAACATCTGCACGTTGTGCTTGGCCCGCTGGCCACTACCAGCGTTGGCGGACGGTTGCGCATTGCACACAACCCGAACCAAGGTTCTTCTGCAGTCAGCTCAGAAGACACTCAACAACAAACATAATATTTGCTGATGGGTGCGCTCTGGGAGCACAAAAGGCTGGCACCTTTTGAGGGGTGTCCAGCCTTGATAAACACCCAGGTTACTTGAGTTCGACCTTGGCGCCAGCTTCTTCCAATTTCTTCATAGCGGCTTCAGCATCTGCTTTGGGCGCGCCTTCTTTGACGGCCTTGGGAGCACCGTCAACCAAGTCTTTGGCTTCTTTCAAGCCCAAGCCTGTGATTTCGCGTACTGCCTTGATGACCGACACTTTGTTTGCGCCTGCTTCGAGCAACATGACGTTGAATTCTGTTTTCTCTTCAGCAGCAGCGGCACCAGCGCCACCACCAGCGGCAGCGGGTGCAGCCATGGCTGCAGCGCTCACACCAAATTTCTCTTCGATGGCTTTCACCAAATCGTTGAGTTCCATGACCGTCATGCTATCTAAAGCGGTCAAAAATGCGTCTTTATCGAATGCCATGTTTTTTCCTTCAATTTTCAGGGCCGCCACTGGGGCAGCAAATGTTTGAATGTGCTGCAAGCCTCAGGCTGCAACCGCTTCGCCTTTTTTCGCCGCCAATGCGCCAAGTACCACTGCGGTACGCGACATGGGCGACATGAGCAATCCGCACAATTGGGCAAGCAAGACTTCCTTGGAAGGAATACTGGCCAATTGTTTGACGCCGTTGACATCCAATGCTTTGCCAGCAAATGCGCCGCCACGAATCACCAATTTGTCGTTGGTCTTGGCGAAATCAGCCACCACTTTCGCGGCAGCTACTGCATCTGTTGAAAAACCATAGATCAGCGGGCCGGTCATCTGGTCTGCGACACTTTCAAAAGCCGTACCAGCGACAGCGCGGCGTGCCAGGGTGTTTTTCAACACACTCAGCGATACGCCTTGGCTGCGCGCATTGGCGCGAAACTTGATCATGTCAGCGACCGTGATGCCGCGGTATTCCGCCATCACCAGCGTCTGCGCTTGTGCTGCAAGTCCCGCCACTTCGGCGACAACTGCTTCTTTTTCACTGCGATTCAGACTCAAGGTCTACTCCTTCAAAATGTGTTGTCGGGTTGCCCCTTCAACACGCCACTTTTGCAGCGACCTGACTGTCAAGAAAAAATTCTTTTCAGCGGGATCGCCATCTGCGTTGGCTGGTGAATTAAGTGCAGTCGTGCTGCACGCCAACGGTCTTGGATGGCTCAAGCCAGTTTTGCAACCGACCCGACCCACCGCTTCTTGCAAAACCTTTGCAGGCATTGCAAGAAATTGCTAAACGCTTTAGGCGTTCAATGTTTGTGTATCCACTCGCACGCCCACACCCATGGTGGAGGACACGGCCAACTTGCGCAGGTAAACACCTTTGCTGGTGGCAGGCTTTGCTTTGTTCAATGCATCAATGAGCGCCAACAAATTGCCATGCAATTTGTCGCTGTCAAATGATCGGCGACCAATGGTGCCGTGGACAATGCCTGCTTTGTCAACGCGAAACTGAACCTGACCTGCTTTGGCGTTTTTCACAGCTGTCGCGACGTCAGGCGTCACAGTGCCAACCTTGGGGTTAGGCATCAAGCCACGGGGGCCCAGAATTTGACCTAAGGTACCGACCACACGCATTGCGTCAGGTGCAGCAATGACGACATCGAACGGCATGTCGCCAGCTTTCACGCGGGCAGCCAAATCATCCATACCGACAACATCAGCGCCTGCAGCCAAGGCCTCTTCAGCTTTCGCGCCTTGGGCAAACACCGCCACTCGGGCGATTTTGCCTGTACCGTTGGGCAGCACGACAGCGCCACGCACGACTTGGTCAGACTTTTTTGCGTCGATGCCGAGTTGCACAGCCACGTCGATAGATTCATCGAACTTTGCAGTCGCGCACTCTTTGACAATCGCCAAAGCGTCAGTAAAGGGGTAGAGTTTGTTGGAGTCGACTTTGCCGGCCACTGCTTTTTGTTTTTTGGTGAGCTTGCTCATACAACGCCCTCCACGGTCACGCCCATGGAACGCGCTGAGCCAGCAATGGTGCGAACGGCCGCATCCAAATCAGCAGCAGTCATGTCAACCATTTTGGCTTTAGCGATCTCTTCTAACTGAGCGCGTGTGATCTTGCCGACCTTGTCAACATGCGGCTTGGAAGAGCCTTTGTCGAGCTTGATGGCTTTTTTGATCAAGGTGACCGCAGGCGGTGTCTTGATGATGAAGGTGAAGGATTTGTCTGCAAACGCGGTAATCACCACGGGTAAGGGCAGACCAGGCTCAACGCCTTGGGTCTGGGCGTTAAACGCCTTGCAGAATTCCATGATGTTCAAACCACGTTGACCCAAAGCGGGGCCAATAGGTGGCGATGGATTGGCTTTACCAGCTGGCACTTGCAGCTTGATGAAGCCGACGATTTTCTTCGCCATGCTTTTCTCCTTGCGGGTACAAACGCCTGTTGAGGGCTCCCCGGGGTTAACGACTCTTTTTCAATACATCAGCGCCGAGTCGGGAAGCGCTGAATTTCAAATCAGGTTTTTTATCGAAAAAACTTACGTTTTTTCGACTTGACCAAATTCCAGTTCTACAGGTGTAGAGCGACCAAAAATAGTCACAGACACGCGCATTTTGTTCTTGTCGTAATTCACTTCTTCCACGGTTCCGTTGAAGTCAGTGAAGGGACCATCTTTGACACGCACAAACTCGCCCACCATGAATTCCACTTTATGGCGGGGCTTGTCTGTGCCTTCTTGCATTTGATGGACGATTTTGAGCACATCGTCTTGAGAGATAGGGGCAGGACGGTTGCGTGCGCCGCCTACAAAGCCGGTGACCTTGTTGGTGTGCTTAACCAAGTGCCAGCTTTCATCGTCCATGATCATCTCCACCAGCACATAGCCAGGGAAGAAGCGACGCTCGGTGGTTTTGCGCTGACCGTTTTTCATCTCCACCACTTCTTCGGTGGGAACCAAAATACGGCCAAATTTGGATTGCATGCCTGCGCGGTTGATGCGCTCAACGATATTGCGCTCCACAGCTTTTTCCATGCCGGAATAGGCATGCACCACATACCAACGCATATCGGGATGCGCAGGAGCCGTGGTGATCAAAGTGTTTTCCAGTGATTCTTCGGTCATTATTTTTTCCATCCCAGAATCAAATCGTAGAACACCCATTCAATGGTTTTGTCTGTCAGCCATAAAAACAAGGCCATCAAAAACACAAAGCCAAATACATAGGCTGTCATTTGCATAGCCTCTTTGCGAGCTGGCCACACCACTTTTTGAACTTCACGCCACGCGTCTCGACCAAAACCCACCAATTGGCGCCCATGCATGGAGGAGAAAAACACCACCACTGCCAACAACAGACAGCCCAACAAGGCAGCCAACTGCACCAAACCGCCTTGCGCAGACAGCGCATAAAAGGCCACCACTGCCGCAACAACCAAAACCAGCGCAGAGGCAAGCTTGGCTTTGTCAGCAGTGCTGAAAACGGTTTCTATCTGAGCAGAAGACATGGCGGGCAATACATTCAGTTAGGAAAAGCTGTCTTGTTGAAGAGACCGAAGCCCGCCAAGTTCGGCGGGCTTGTGGTGCACCAGAAATCTGGTGGCAGGGGCAGAGGGAATCGAACCCCCAACCTTCGGTTTTGGAGACCGACGCTCTGCCAATTGAGCTATACCCCTATCGCTTGGCACTGTTCAGCACACAAGGTACTGAACACTCTTCATCAGAAATTAAGCAATGATCTTGGCAACGACGCCGGCGCCGACGGTTTTGCCGCCCTCGCGGATAGCAAAGCGCAAGCCCTCTTCCATCGCAATCGGGTGGATCAACTTCACAGTGATCGACACGTTGTCACCAGGCATCACCATCTCTTTGCCTT